>NC_023137.1:315000-555000 GCF_000511385.1 Phaeobacter gallaeciensis DSM 26640 | reverse complement strand
ATTCCTGACGCGCCCGCCGATCAAAACCCCATAAATGCCACCGTCTTTCCGATGCGTCCGACCGTCTCTCCAGCCCGTCCCAGCGTCTCTCCGCCGCGTTTCCCGCCCAATCCAGCGTCGCCGCCGTCCCGTCCAGTGTGTCCCCGTAGCGCCTCAGCGCCGCCGGTGAAGGGGGTTCTAAGGCGAGTTGCACAAAGCCGCAAGCAGTTTTTTGACGTTTTCATGAAGTTTTCGTCGAAAACCAATATTTTTGTTTTATATCATAATATTAGATCGATTTTTTTCTCTGAAAGCTCCTCATTTCGGGTACATTTCTCACGACTCACAGATTGCCTAAGCGCCAGCGCGACAGTTCGATATCTATATATAGATGCCAGACTGCGCGAGACCACTAGGACTCATGCAGCCTCGACCTATTTCGAGTCGGAATCACGAACCGCAAACTGCCGAGCGCAGCCATAGTTCTGCACAAACACGTCTCTTCCCACGGCCTGCTGGTCAAACCTCCGGAAGCCGCTAGGTCACTGTTACGACTAGGGGTTGTGCCATACCCCCCTCATGGGCTTTGGTAGGCTGCAAGCATGACCATGCAGCAGTGATAAGCGCGCGGCGCAATAGACAGGTGGTCCGGATCACAGGTGGATGACAGGCGAATGCTGTCCATACACATCCAGAACGCATGCGCTCAGGACCAAGATACGAGACCATGACAGATCTTTCCCCCTCCGCGGCACTTACCCTATCCGAGGATACCGCAGCCCACCCTGGCCGACGCAACCTGAGCACTGTGCCAAAGGTCGATGCCCCGCCCGAAACAGAGGGTAGACAGGTACAGCGGCCCCATGGCCTGCAACGCCACCTCCAGGATCAGCCCGGGTTTCGGTCTGAACTGCGGCGAGCCACCCGGCCCGAACATGATACAGCTGAACTGGCTTTTGCCCCTTTTCACCAAAGACCCCTGCCCCATCTTGCGTGGTTTCTGGCCTGCCAGCATACCGCGTTACATGCGCTGGCCGACACCTGCCGTCTCGAGAGGGGACGGGCCACCGCATTGCTAGCAGATTTGACCGCTGCGCTGCGCGCGGATTGCGCCGATAATGGCGACCGGCCGGCCGCTATCTCTGCGGACACCCTACCCCAGCTGCACCCTCTAGCGGTGGATTACCTCGTGCTAGGATCCCGTATGGGCAATGAGGTGCTCCGCCGCCGCCTGAGCGAGGCCGCAGGCCAGATGGCCCTGCCTGCCTATTTCGCACCAAGAGATCATCTGGCGACTTGGCGCGCGACCTGCACGGATCTGGAACAGCTTCCTCCCAAGAGCGCGCTGGCCCAACGCATCGTTGCAGATACCCGTAAAGGGTTCGACCTCTTTGAGACTGCGGCGCGGCTCAATCCACTAAAAACACCGACGATCTGATATAAAGAAATACACCTAAGACAATGCCGTCTGCGCAACGTTAAAACGGCTTATCAAAAAAGGGCCTGTACAATGGCTTTGGAACAGACAGTCTCCACCACCACACTGACCAATTGCGACCGTGAACCGATCCACCAATTGGGCCGGGTGCAATCTTATGGCGCGCTGATCGCGGTTTCGACCGACTGGCTGGTGCAGCATGCCTCAGACAATCTTCTTGAAATACTGGGCACCGAGGCGCAGGCGGCTATCGGCCATTCGCTGGGGAATCTGATCGCGGAGGACGCATTCACCCGCATCCGTCGCAATCTGGGCGCATTGGAGACCCCGGACAGCAACCTGCGGTTCTTCAATATCCCGCTGAAGGACCACAGCCAGGCGTTTGATGTCAGCATCCATCAGAGTGGCCGTCATCTGGTCATCGAATTCGAGCCAAAATTCGAGCGCAGCGAGCGCGATGTGATGTCCGAGATCTATCCGCATTTCTCGCAGCTGCGCCGGGACGAGGATATTTCACGACTGGCGCAGGGCGCGGCGCGCGGCCTGCAGGCGCTTTCGGGGTTCGACAGCGTCATGGTCTATCAGTTCCAGCCTGATCACTCGGGACAGGTGATCGCCGAGATACGCAGTGACCGGACCAAGAAATACGAAGGCATGTTCTTTCCCGCCTCGGATATTCCTGTACAGGCGCGCGCGCTTTACAAGCGGTCACTGCTGCGGCTGATTGCCGATGTGGACGATGAGGGCGCGCCGATCAGCCCGGCGTTCAAAATCGATGGCGCACCCCTGGATCTGTCTCTGGCGGTGACTCGCGCTGTCTCGCCGATCCATCTGGAATATCTGCGCAATATGGGCGTGCGTGCCTCCATGTCAGTATCAATCATGAAAGACGGGGAGCTTTGGGGCCTGTTTGCCTGCCATCACAACCGCCCGCGGTATATAGACTATGAACGCCGCACCGCCATTGAGATGTTCGCGCATGTCTTCTCATATGAGCTGAGCCAGTTTGAGACCACCCAGCGCACCCGCGAAGAAAAGAGTATGAGCCGCCTGCAGACACAACTGATGGCGATGCTGGCGGATGGCCGCCCGTTCAAGGAAAGCCTGATTTCAGTCTCCGAAGACATTCAGGACGTCATCCCTCATGACGGTCTGGTGCTTTACTCCGATGGGGAGTTTCATGCCACCGGCACCACCCCCACCGCCGAGGAGACACGCTCCCTCGCCAGAATGCTGGATGTCACCATTGGGGCAACGGCGTTTTCCACCAACCAACTGGAGAGCATTCATGACCCGGCGCGGGATTACATTGATCGCTGCGCCGGCATTCTCGCGATCCCGATTTCCAAACGCCCACGCGATTACCTCATCCTGTGCCGCCGCAGCATCTCGCAGACGGTAGAATGGGCGGGCGACCCGACCAAACCGATGGAGGTCGGTCCCAACGGCGTGCGGCTTACCCCCCGCAAAAGCTTCGAGGCCTGGCAGGAAACCGTCGAATGGCGGTCCGCCCCCTGGGCAGACAACAGCCTTCACAGCGCCAATATGCTGCGCACCGTGCTGCTGGAAATCTTCCTCAAGGTGACCGAAGCCAACAACGCCGAGCGGGCGCGGGCGCAGGAGCAACAGCAACTACTGATATCTGAGCTCAATCACCGGGTCCGCAACATCCTCAACCTGATGAGTGGACTGGTGACCCAGACCAAGGGCACGGCGCGGACGCTCACCGAATTCACCGAAAACCTGGATGGCCGCATCCATTCGCTGGCGCGCGCGCATGACCAGCTGACGGGTGAGCAATGGGAACCCGCTTCCCTGCGGGCGCTGATCACCTGCGAACTGGAGGCCTATTCCACCGGTCGCGATGATGAGGTTGTCCTGACCGGTCCCGATGCGCTGGTCACGCCGGTCGCCTTCACGACTTTGGCGTTGGTTCTGCATGAGCTGACCACCAATTCAGTAAAATATGGCGCGCTCAGCAATGGGGTCGGTCGTGTCGAGATCGCCTTGGAGGAAGAGGACAGCGGCGCCCTTCTGATCAGTTGGGTTGAACGCGGAGGCCCGCCGGTGGCGCGCCCTGCACGACGCGGTTTTGGCTCTACCATCGTGGAGAACTCCATTCCGCACGAGCTGAAAGGCGACGCCTCGGTCCAGTATAAGACAACCGGCCTTGAGGCGCGGTTCCGCATCCCCACCCTCTATCTCGAAAAGATCAAGCATACTGACACTGACCCCGTAGACGACGCACCTCTCCCCGATACCAAGGAAGCTCCAAAGCTGGGAGGCAAAGCACTGGTGGTCGAAGACAGCTTCATCATCGCGATGGATTTGAGCGCCATGCTGGAAGACATCGGTTTTGCGGAAACCGTCAGCGCCTCAACCGTGGGCAAGGCGCTAGACAAACTGGAAGAGAGCAGCATCGACTACGCAGTGCTGGACGTCAATCTCGGCTCCGAGCAATCGGTCCCCGTGGCAGAAGAACTGGCGCGACGCGGCATCCCCTTTGTGCTGACCACCGGCTATGGCGAGGTCCAGGATATCATCGAGATCTACCCGCCCTGCCCAATCGTGCAGAAACCGGTCTCTGAAAGCGCGCTGGTCGCCGCCCTTCTCCGCGCGGGTGAGGGGCCAACGCCGGAAATCACCTGATCGGGGTGGCAATACCTATATAGCAGCAACCGGGCCGTGCCATCTGTGGCGCGGCCTCCACTGTCAAAGATCCACTTCAATCACGCCATCTTTCTCTGCCGCCCGTGACTGGCACAGGATCACCGCATCTTGACGCTGCGCCTTGGAGAGCACGAAATCGCGGTGCTCCACCTCGCCTGCGATCAGACCGCATTTGCACACGCCGCAGATCCCGTCGGAACATTTCACATCTATATGAATGCCGTTTTCGGCCAACACATCCGTAGCGGTCTTTTCCGCCGGCACCAATAACTCACGCCCTGACCGGCTGAGCTTCAGGGTGAAGTCGTGGTTTTCATACTCCGGCACCTCCGGCACGGAAAAATACTCCAGATGACGCGCTTCCTCAGGGAAGCCCTGCCGCTCTGCAGCCTCCATCACGCCACCCATGTAGCGGTCCGGTCCACAGGTATAGACGTGCCAGCCATCCTGGTAATCCGCCAGCACCCGATCCAGATTCGCGCGACTGCCCTCATCGGAGACATGGATATGCACATGCTCCGCCCAGGGCATCGCTGCGAGATCACTCAGGTAGCCTGCGTCCTGGCGCGATGATACGGAATAATGCAGCTCAAACGGCTGTCCCAACGCGTGCAGACGATGGGCCATGGCAATCATCGGCGTCACACCAATCCCGCCTCCCATCAGGAAACTGCGACGCGCCTCCTCCACCAATGGGAAATGGTTGATCGGTTTGGAGATGAAGACCCGCCGCCCCTTGGTGAAAATCCGGTGCAGCAGTTTTGAACCACCCCGCCCCAGATCCTCGCGCAGCACACCGATCTGGTATTTCGACCGGTCTGCCGGATCCCCCGACATGGAATACTGACGCAGAAACTCCGGCGCGACCACAATGTCCAGATGCGCACCCGCAGTCCATTCCGGCAAGGGGCTGCCATCCAGGCTCCGGAACTCATATTTGGTAACGCCGCTGCTCATCTCCTCGACGTTCGACACCTCAACCCGCAGAACCGGACTGTCGCCGTCATTGGTATAGATGTGATCCCAACCGCCGGTCTCGCCCCGCGCACGGCGGGCCTTGTATTCCTCCGCCGTGACCATTGCCTGATAGGCCTCAATCCCTGCCTCCCGGTCCATTGGAAACGGGTAGGGCCAGGGATGCGGCGCCAGATGCGCAGGATACACCGCCAGCGTCTGATCCTCATAGCGCAGATCCAGATCTTTCTGGAGCGCGCGCGCATTGACCGGATGCCGGGTCGGACGGTAGCCGCCATCCTCTTCCAGCTCCAGATCCCACCACCATTTCTTGGCCGGGTTCATTTCACCATTGCCAACCATATCGTCGAGCTTGGCCAAAGCGGGGGCCACCGCAGGCATATTCATCGCCGCCCAACGAAACGGCTTTTCCTTGAATATCCCCTCAAGGTTCCACGGGCAGGTTTTCATACAGCGCCCGCACATCGCACCACCGGGTGTGGTGATGCGATAGGTGGTGCATTTCTGACTGTCGGATTTCCAGATTTCATAGCCGTTGAACATCAGCTTCGGCCCGGCCGTGATGGCGCCCGACGGGCATTCGCGGGCACATTTGTTACAGGCCTCGCAGAATGCCTGAAGGCCAAAATCAATCGGCTTGTCATGGGCCATCGGCATATCGGTGGTGACAACCCCGGATTTCAATCGCGGCCCGAGGAAGGGGTTCAGGATCACCTCACCAATCCGGCTAACCTCCCCCAGCCCCGACAGCAGCAGCAGCGGCGGCTGCAAGACCTCCCCGTCCATCACCGTATGCGCCTTCGCCTTGTAGCCGAGGTTGCGGATCTGGCGGGCAATCACCCCGCCCAGCAGGGAAAACCGCAGATAGGCCCGCATGGACTGCGCCACCGCAATCCAGTCATCGCCGGAGGTGCCCTCCGTCGTGTCAAAGCCCTGATCGACAATCATCGAGATCGCCTGATCATGCTCCGGGTGGATTTCGGCACCGGTGGCATCATGGCTGTACCATGTCCATTCCGGGCAGCGGCTGATCCCCACTGCGTCAATCCCCAGCCAATAGCTCGCCGCCTTGATATTGGCAGCATTGCGCTCCGCATCCGTGGGGCGCGGCGCCTGTGGGGCAGGCGCGCCATCCTGCAACAGCACAAAGGCCCCCAGCATTCGCCGCTGCGCCATCGAGGGCGCGGCCTTGCGCACGTAAAACCCTCCGGTGGCCGCCGCCTGATTGGTCTTGCCCATGTCGCCGAACTGACTGCGGGCAAACATATCGGCGCGTTTGGGCACCCGCGCCACCCGCGCCTCGTCAATATAGGTGGTCGGATCCGCGACCCGCTTCAGCGTCTCAAACGGATGCGGCCCATCGCAGAAATCACGGCGGGCAAAGGGATCGCCATTCAGTGCTGAGCGTTCGGAGCCGACCCCCAGCCACCATTTCGGCCCCTTCACCTGCATCACCGGTTGCAGTTCCTGCGGCAACAGCGGCTTGTCCCGTGCCATCTCAAAATCGGTGGTCACCACCGCCACACCAAACCGCGTGCCCAGATAGGGGTTCACCAGCTTGCCATCCTCAACCGTGGCCAGCCCAGCGGCAACCGTCAGCTGGTTCAGATCCACATCCGCCGAGCTGCCGGTATGCGCCTTGGCATCCCAGCCCAGCAAGCGGATGTAATTCGCCAACACCACCGCCGTTTCCGAGGCCCGCAGACAGGCGCGGTGGCGCTCTGCCCCGTCCAGCCAGTCACAGCCTGCCTCATCCGGGCGCGGATCGCGCGGCATGTCATAGAGAAACACAACCGAATGCGTATGGTCGCCAATAGTGGTCGGCGGCGCCTTCATCGCATCGCGCAGATCCGCCATGATCATATCAATGCCCGAGGCCAGCGTCTTGGTCTGGCGCGTCTTCAGATCATGGGACAGCCGGTCGATATCGGGGTTGCGATAGGGCACATCCAGCCGGGCAGAGGCAGGCATCGGCCCAATCCCCACCATCGCCGCATCGCTGAAATAGCCAAAGGCCTTGATATGATCGGCCCGTTCCTGCGGGTCGCTCGGGCAGTCCGCCTGCGCCTTGTTGACCAGCCCGTCGCGGATCGCATCCATCATCGCCTGATATTCACCCATCGCATTGACGATGGAGGCCGGCATATCGGGTCGCCGGAAATTCAGCGGCTGAAACGGTGGCACGCCTCTCAGGTCCGGCATCGGCCCCGGCTGCACCCGCTCCATCGGAAACGGCCCCATATGGATCGGGCGGGACCGGGTCGAAAACAAGCGGAGAGACATAGGCGGATCCTGTTGCAGCAAAAGGCTGCCACAGGTTTAGCCCAGAAATCCGCCCAAGGGATAGGCTCCAACATCCAATTTCACAAACATGAAATACAACATATTGTTTTTAAACAAAACAATGGACATCCAATCTTGATATTAGAGCAACTTTACCCCCGACGCCCGTCAAAAGCGCGGATCTCGATCCCGCCCCCCGCCAGCGATTGTCGCACCGACCGCGCCAGCTGCACGGCGGTTGGGGTGTCCCCGTGCAGACAAATGGTGTCGATGGCCGTTGGGATACGCGCACCGCTTTCGGTGATAATCGACCCCTCCTGCACCATTTGCAGAATGCGCGGCCCGGCAATCGCCGGATTATGGATCACCGCGCCGGGCAGGGATCGGTCTACCAGCGTTCCGTCGTCATTATAGGCCCGATCTGCAAAGATCTCTCCGCACCAGTTGCAGCCCAGTTCCCGCACCACCTCTTCCATAGCGGTGGCCGCCAGCACCATGATGATCAGATCCGGGTCCAGATCCAAAGCCGCCTCATAGCAGGCCCGCGCCATGGTATGATCGACAGAGGCCATATTCGACAACGCTCCATGCAGCTTCAGATGCCGCACTTTGCTGCCTGCTGCCCGCGCCATCCCCTGCGCCGCACCCAGCTGGTAGCGGATCATATTCGCGAGCGTCTCCGTCGGCACCTGCATCTTACGGCGGCCAAAACCCTGAAGATCATCAAACCCAGGATGGGCGCCGATCCCCACCCCGTGATCCCGCGCCCGCGCCATGGTCGCCGCTATCACATCCGGGTCACCTGCATGAAAGCCGCAGGCAATATTGGCCGAAGAGACGACATCAAGCAGCGCCGCGTCATCGCCCATGGCCCAGGGGCCAAAGCTCTCGCCCATATCGGCGTTCAGATCGACGGTCTTGCTCATGTCTCAGCTCCTGTTTCAAACGGGTCAGCCTCGGCGGAAATCACGCCGCCAATCAGCTGATAAGAAAGTAGATCGCCCATATCCGCCGGATCCCGCAACAGCGGGCGGCAGGCTGAGGGCAACCGCGCCACCGCCGCATCATGGGCGGCCTGTTGCGCCAACCCCTCCTCCAGCGAGACCCAGCGAAACCGCAGCACCGCCCCGGCAGCGGCCTGCACCGCCCGTGACAAATCGCAGGGCAACACGGTGCCAATACGCGGGTAGCCACCGGTGGTCTGCGCCTCACGCAGCAGCAGAAAGGGGCGCCCGTCGCCGGTCATCTGCACATCTCCCGGCACAATCACCTCAGACAGCACATTCAGTTGCCCGCTGGCCGCGAACCCCTCGCCCTCCGACATCAGTTGCAGCGCCATTCGACTGGCCCGCCGCCCCGGCGTAAAGGGTGTCTCAGCAAAGCGCTGGCGTACCTCAGGCGGGAACAAATCAGACTGGAAGCTTTCGACCAGACGCAGTTCCCCACCGGAGAAACGATCCGCCACCGGCAGGCAAAGCCCGCTCACCTGCCGCGCTGCCGGGACATCCTCTTCCCCGACGGGCAGCATATCACCGGCGGTCACCGGCGCGCCCAGCGCTGCCACCAAATGCGACGCCCGTGCGCCCAGCCGCGATGGCGTGGCCAGACCGCCGCCCAGATGCAGATAGCCGTAAACGCCGCGTTTTGCGGCCCCGATCTCCAGCCGCTGCCCTGCCTCGATCCGGTGCGACGCATTCCAGACCAGCGGCGCGCCGTCCAGCGTCGCCACCATCTCGGCGCCGGTCAGGGCAATCCGCATCGGCGCGCTTGCCTCAAACAGCCCGCCCATGCCGGCCATCTCCAGTGCCGCAAGCCCGGCATCCTGTCGCAACAGCGCCGCCCCTTCGGCCAATGCCAGCGTATCCGCCGCGCCGCCCTGCGACAGCCCCTGCCCGAGGTAGCCAACCCGGCCCCGATCCTGCACCGTGCAGGAGGGGCCAATCCGCAGAACCCTCAGCGCTCTCATGATGTGACCTCACTGACAATGGCACCGCCCTGTTCGGCACCGCTGTCCCGCAACCGCAGAAACGCCGCCCGGCTTACGGGCTCAAACTGCAATTCATCCCCTGCCCGCAGCGCAAAGGGATCTTCAGAATCGGGTTGAAACAGCGTCAGACCGGTCTGCCCGACATGGCGCCAGCCGGTTGGCGATGCGGTTGAGAACAGCACGAACTGCCGGATCGCCAGCACCAGCGCGCCAACCGGCACCTGCGGGGTGACTTCGCTCTGACGCGGGATATCCCAGCTTTCGCCCAACGTGCCAAGATAGGGCTGCCCCGGTGCAAATCCGATGGTCAGCACCCGAACCCGCGCCGCGCCCAGCTCCTCAATCGCTGCTGCCTCGCTCACACCCGCAAGCTCCGCCGCCTCCGCCAGCTGCGGCGCCAGATCGGTGCCGTACACCGTCGGCACCCGCCAGAACCGCCGCCCATCCGGCAGCGGCGCCTGATACCAATCCCGAGTCAGCAACAGATCTGCCAGCGCCCCGCGCAACCGATCATGCGGCAGCTCCACCGCATCAAAGCGCACAAAGACCGAGGCCAAAGAGGTCGCAGTTTCCACAACACCGCTCAGCCCCAACGCATTGACCGCACTGCGAAAGGCAAGCGTGGCCCGGTTAGTGGCTTCGTCCAGCTGATCGCCAAAGCTGACCAGCATCCCCGACAGCCCAATGGTTCGGATCAACGGATAGGTTGGGGGGGCCTCGCGCGACATGGTTCCTCCGACAGCGGCGACGGGCGACGCTCAGGCCGCCTCGGGCCGCTCCGGTATCGCCGTCCATTTTCGCCACAGGGTTGCGCCGCAAAGCGGGGATAGTCAACCGCGCTTTGCTCTCTAAGGTCACCAACCCACAGGAGTTGCCTCTCGCGGCACCAAACCGGGATCAGGCCGCAAGCGCCGGGGTGAACGGCAGGTCCATGACCTCGCCGCCCTCGACCACCAGCGCCCGGTTCGGCTGCACTTCAATCCACGCACCGATATCGCTGTCCAGCGGTTCAGAGGTGACGATCACCCCCTCCTTATAGACCCGGTAATAAAGGCTGGGTGCATGCCGGTCGGAGGCATAGCGCGCCGCATAAAGCCGGGTGCCATCGGACCAGCAGGCCCCAAACCGCATATGCGGCGTGGTGCCATGCTCGCGCGAGACCGCCTCAACCTGCTGCACGGCAGCGGCAACCGCGCCGATGGGATCGGCATCCAGTCCCAGCCCAAGCGCAATCAGGAAAATCGCCTCACTCTCGGTGCCGCCCAGACGGTGGTCGTAAAACGCATCCGGGATCATCGTATCCAGTCGCTTACGGAACTGCATATGCCCGCCAGCCTGACCATTGTGCATGAAGCTCCATTTGCCGCTGGCAAAGGGATGGCAGTTATTGCGCGAGGTGGCCGTTCCAGTGGAGGCGCGGACATGGGCCAGAAACAACCCCGTTTTGGTATGGCGCGAGATCTGCGCCAGATTGGGATCGGACCAGGCCGGGTGTGTGTCCTTGTAAAGACACGGCTCCGGGCGGTCGGAATACCAGGCCATACCAAACCCATCCGCATTGATCGGCGTCTTACAGATCAGCGCATTCCGACACTGATGGACCAGCGAATGTTCCGGCACGAACACAAGATCCTCAAGATAACGCGGGGCCCCGTTCCAGGCGAGCAGACGGCACATTATGCCACCTTCGGCGCAAACCGCGCAGTAGAGGTATCAACATTATAGCCTTCACAGTACCGCTGCGGGTTCTGCGCCAGATCCCGCACCGCGTGGATGATTGCATCGGCCTTCTCATCGCTCAGCGTTGCGGAGAAGTTGAGCCGCGTCCAGCCGGGTTTCTCGATCTCCTGCCCACCCAGAATGGCGGCGCGCATCGCACGGGATTGCACCTGCCCAATCTCCAGCAAGCGATGTGCATACGGCCCCGCACAGGCGCAGCCGCCACGGGCCTGAACACCGTAGTGATCCGACAGCATCCGGGTGAACAGCTGCTGGTGGATCGGCGCGCCGGTCTCCGGGTCCTGCACCTGAAATGAGAAGATCGGCAGCTTCCGCTTGGCATTGGGATTGCCGAGGATCCGCAGATTGGGCAGATCCTGCCAGGCCGCCAGCGCCCGCTGGCGCAGCTCTTCCTGCCGCCGATCCATAAACGCCTGTCCCATCGCTTCCTTCACCAGGAGACACAGTGCGGCGCGAATATCGCCAACCACATTGGGTGTGCCAGCCTCTTCCCGCGCGGCCAGATCATCAGCGTAATCATGCCGCCAGGGGGAGACAAACTTCACGGTGCCGCCACCGGGCAGGGTTGGGCGTGTGCTTGCGACAGCAGCCTTGCGCAGGATCATGACACCAGAGGCCCCCGGCCCGCCCAGGAATTTATGGGCAGAAAATACAATCGCGTCTTTCTCGGCATCCGTACCCGCAGCCATATCCATTGGCAAATAGGGGCCGCCACCGGCGTAGTCCCAGACCACCCGTGCACCATAGCGACGCAACAGGCGGCTGACCGCATCAGTGTCGGTGACAATCCCGGTCACATTCGACGCCGCCGAAAACGCGCCAACGATCAGGCGCTCGCCGCCAGTCTCGCGCTGCAACACCGCCTCCAGCTTGTCCAAATCAGGCCCGCCCTCGGTGGCCTCGGCAATCTCCACCACTTCGGCGCCGCTTTCGCGCCACGGCAGGATGTTGGAATGATGCTCATAAGGGCCAAGGATAACCAGAGGAGTCTGCCCCGCAGCCACTGCGCCGGAGACCCCCAACAAATGCACCAACCGATTGAGGCCCGCCGTCGCACCCGATCCGGTGAACACAGTTGCATAGCGATCATCCGCACCACAGATCCGCGCAATGGTCTGCCGCGCCGCCCCCCGCAGCCGGGTCATGAAGCTGCCGCAATAAGATGCCTCGGTGTGGCTGTTGGCATAGTAGGGCAACACCTCGTTCAGCACGAAGTCTTCCACCTGGCGCAAGGCCCGGCCAGAGGCGACGTAATCGGCGTATATCATCTTCACCGGCCCGTTCGATCCCGGCAGTTCCGCCCCGTCACCAATGACACCAGCCCGCAGGCGGTCCAGACACTCCGCCCCGGCAAGCGATGCGCCGAAGCGATCAAGAAGGTCGGCAGGGGCGAAATTTGTGGTCATTTGAACGGTCCTCTTGCTGTGTTGCAAACACACTACCAAGCAGGACCAATGATTATTCACTCATTTATTGCAGGTATAAACTTAATCATTCATCAAATGACACTATAAAAGGCTCACAGCCGATCAAAACCTCAAACATGGGACCGCACCCCGATGGTATGATCTGCCAGTCCACAGCACATCGCTGACCACCCACGCCACCAGCCGTCTTAGGGCAGCACCTGAGCGAAGGCGATCTCCAGCTTGTCTGTGATCTCGCCGATCTGATCGTCACTGAGGATAAAGGGCGGTGCCAACAGGATATGATCCCCATTGCGCCCGTCACGCGTGCCCGCCATCGGATAGCAGATCAGTCCGGCCTCAAAGGCCGCTTTCTTCAGCTTGCCCGCAACACCAAGAGCCGGATCAAACGGCGTTTTGCTATCGCGATCCGCCACCAGCTCGATCCCGCGGAATAGCCCCCGTCCGCGCAGGTCGCCCACATGCGGGTGCTGACCAAAACGCGCCAGCAGCGCCGCGTGCAGCCTCTCGCCCATCTCGGCACTGCGCTGCACCAATCCGCGATCCAGCAGCGCCCGCACCACCGCCAGCCCCGCAGCCGTCGCCACAGGGTGGCCGATATAGGTATGGCCATGCTGAAAAAACCCACTGCCGCCTTCAATCGCCTGATAGATCTGACGGCTGCACAACATCGCACCAATCGGCTGATAGCCAGCCCCAAGCCCCTTGGCGATGCACAGGATATCCGGCGCCACACCATCCGCCTCGCAGGCAAACAGATGCCCGGTGCGCCCCATGCCGCACATCACCTCATCCAGAATCAGCAACACGCCGTATTGGTCGCAGATCTCGCGAATGCGTTTGAAATACCCCTCAACCGCAGGCACCGCGCCGGATGTGGCCCCGACCACCGGCTCCGCCATAAACGCCATGACCGTCTCCGGGCCAAGCCGCAGAATCTCCGTCTCCAGCTCATTGGCGACGCGCTGGCCATAGTCATAGCTGCTTTCGCCCTCGCCCCGGTCAACATACTCATAGCAAGGTGCTATGTGAGAAATATCAATCAGCAGCGGCGCAAACTGCTGCCGCCTCCACTCATTGCCACCCGCCGCCAGCGCACCCAGCGTATTGCCGTGATAGCTTTGCCGCCGGGCAATCACATGGCGGCGCGTGGTGTCCCCATGCTCCAGATGATATTGCCGCGCCAGCTTGATCGCCGCCTCTGTCGCCTCGGACCCGCCAGAGACGAAATAGACCCGGCCCAGATCCCCCGGCGCCTGTGAAATCAACAAATCCGCCAGCGCCTCTGCCGGTTCCGACGTCATAAACCCGGTATGGGCAAAAGCCAGCTGACCCACCTGCGCCTGCACAGCCGCAATCACCCCCGCATCGGAATGACCAAGACAGGACACCGCCGCCCCGCCAGAGCCATCAAAGTAACGCTTGCCATCAGCGTCGATCAAATAGCACCCGTCTCCTGCGACGGCAGTGGGCAGGTTGGCCTTGGTGTGGCGCGGGAAAACATGGCTCATAACTGGGCTCCTTTATCCTCGGAAACAGACATCACATGCGGGCGATGTCCCGCCGCGCGGGCCAATGCGACAAACTCGGCAACAGAGGCTGCGTTGTCAGGATACTCCGATCCATCCGCAGCCTGGGTATTGTTTTCAAACCCGATCCGCAGCCGCCCCCCGGCCTCAAGCCCGGCCATCAGGCAAGCGTGTTCTTGATGACCAAAGGCACACAGTCCCCAGTCCAGATCCAGATCCGCTGTCGCCTCCAAAAATGCGGGCAGCTCACTCGGTCGGGCCACGCGCGGCGGTGCATATTGGCCTAGCACAAAAATGGCAGAGCGCATCTGCGCCGGGATATCTCCGCGCTCATAGGCCCCGCGCAACGCCGCAATGCAGCCAGTGCCATATAGGATATGTTGCACATCGGTTCCGGCTTCCGCGCAGATCGCATAGGCCCGCGCGGCCAACGTCCAGTCCCGCGCCATTTCCCGGACCGAGACAGAGGCCGCCGCCGGGCGCAGAGCCTCCAGGCAGGCCAGCTGCTCCCCCACGTCAAACATCCCCGCACTCTCGGTGGTGATCTGGATCGCCATCCCCGGCGCCGCCTCAGCCACCGCCGCCATCGCCGCGCGGTAGCGCCCCGTATCCAGCGAATGGCCGCCGTCCCGGTCGCGCACATGCAGATGCAGCGCATCCGCCCCGGCCCGCTGGCAAGCCGCCGCCGTCGCAGCAATCTCCGCCATGCGCAACGGCACCCCCGGATGATCCATCTGTTGTCGCCGCGCCCCGTTGGGGGCCACCATCAGGTGATATGTCGTCAAGGCTTCGCTCCGCTTATCTCACTGCGCCGGTCTATCGGCAGCACCGATCTGGCGCATAACAGCGCATGTTCTCAATCTGACAAATTCAGAACAAATGTTTTTTACCACAGGTCTCCGCCCACCCCGCGTCTGGAGCTAAATTGCGTCGGCAACTGGACCTAGAGCAAAACGTAAATATAGCGTTTCGTGGATACAGGGCGAGTCTGGCCAGCCAATCCATGGCAGACCGCATTTTCGAACAACGTGGAAAGGGCATGTCATGGATGGCACGTTCAATGAAAACGACCTGAGCCGGGTCATCGCCGCCGATAAGGCAAACGTCTGGCATCACCTGATCCAGCACAAGCCGTTTGAAGAAAACGACCCCCGCATCATCGTCGAGGGCAAGGGCATGCGGGTCTGGGACCAGAACGGCAAGGAATGGCTCGACGCCGTTTCCGGCGGGGTCTGGACCGTCAATGTCGGCTATGGCCGCGAGGAAATCGCCAAGGCCGTTTATGACCAGCTGATGAAGCTCTGCTATTTCGCACAATCCGCAGGCTCGATCCCCGGTGCGTTGTTTGCCGAAAAGCTGATCGAGAAGATGCCGGGCATGAGCCGCGTCTACTACAACAACTCTGGCTCGGAGGCGAATGAGAAAGCCTTCAAGATGGTGCGCCAGATCGCGCACAAGAAATACGGTGGCAAGAAAACCAAGATCCTGTACCGCGACCGCGACTACCACGGCTCCACCCTCGCAGCGATGTCCGCAGGCGGCCAGGAAGAGCGCAATATGCAATATGGCCCCTTCGCCCCGGATTTTGTGAAGGTCCCCCATTGCATGGAATACCGCAAGCACGAGCTGGGTCTGGAGCATCTCTCCGGCAAGGAGTTCGGCATTGCAGCCGCAAATCTGATCGAGGAGGTCATCCTGCGCGAAGGCCCCGACACCGTTGGCGCGCTCTGCCTTGAACCTGTAACCGCAGGTGGTGGCGTCATTGAGGCCCCCGAAGGTTACTGGCCGCGCGTGCAGGAGATCTGCAAGCAGTACGACGTGCTGCTCCATATCGACGAAGTGGTCTGTGGCGTCGGCCGCACCGGCACTTGGTTCGGCTATCAGCACTACGGCATTCAGCCTGATTTCGTGACCATGGCCAAAGGCGTCGCCTCGGGCTATGCCGCAATTGCCTGCCTCGTCACCACCGAAGACGTCTTCAATATGTTCAAGGATGACGCCAGTGATCCGATGAACTACTTCCGCGACATCTCCACCTTTGGTGGCTGCACCGCCGGCCCCGCCGCCGCGCTGGTCAATATGCAGATCATCGAGGATGAGAACCTGCTGGAGAACTGCACCGCCATGGGGGAGCGGATGAAATCCAACCTTGAGGCGCTGATGGAGAAGCATCAGGTGATCGGCGATGTGCGCGGCAAGGGTCTGTTCCTTGGCGCCGAGCTGGTTGCAGACCGCGAAACGAAGGCGCCGGTGGACGAGAAACTGGCACAGGCGGTTGTGGCCGAATGTGGCAATCAGAACGTTATCATCGGCGTGACCAACCGCTCCATTCCGGGCAAGAACAACACCCTCTGCTTCAGCCCGGCGCTGATCGTGACGCCCGAGGACGTGGACAAGATCACCGACGCGGTGGATGTCGCCCTGACCAAAGTGTTTGGCTGATACATTTCCCCTGTTGGAGGAACGAATTGCGCCCCGGTATGTCCGGGGCGCTTTCTTGTTGAGACAGTTGGCCCGGTCGGGTTCAGACAAGCCGCGCCGCGATTCCGCCATCCACCGCCACCGGACCGCCGGTCACGAAACTGGACCGGTCCGACAGAAGAAACAGCGCAGCTTGGGCAATTTCCACCGGCGCGGCCATCCGTTTCATCGGGTGCAACCCCGAGATAAAACTGTGTGTGTCCGGATCGTCCCCCGCCATGGCGGTTTTGGTTCCGCCCGGCAGCAGCGCGTTTGCCCGGATGCCCTCTGCAGCAAGATCGGACGCCAGCGACTGAACCAGGCCGATCAATCCCGCCTTAGACGCCGCATAGGCCCCCATGCCAGGCATGCCGCCATTGCTGAACCCAACAAAGGATCCGGTAAACACCAGCGCGCCCCCGCCGCGTGCGCGCAGAGCCGGGATCTGCGCCTTGGCCGAGAAAAACGCGCCGGTCAGGTTTGCCGTGAGGACGGCGTTCCAGTTGGCGGCATCCATCTGCTCAACCGGCCCCATGTCTCCCATGATGCCCGCGTTGTTAAAGGCGCCGTCCAGCCCGCCAAACGCTTCTGTCGCCAAGGCCACCAAAGATTCTGAATAGGATTCCTCGGTAACATCCCCGGCCAGGCTGGCGGCCCGCCCACCGCTTTGATTTATCTGACCTGCAAGGGTTTGCAGCTCAGCCTGCCGCCGGGCACCCAGCACGACATTGGCCCCTTCTGCCGCAAACAACAACGCCGCAGCAGCACCGATGCCACTGCTTGCGCCGGTGATGATAAGTGTCTTGTCTTTTAGTTCCATGATCAAAGCCTCCATTGGTTGACGCCCTGAGCTAACCGCCTCACTGACATGCACTCGACCCGTTTCATGCGGTTGCAGCGGAGGCTCTTCACTTTCCCGCAGGAAACGGGTCGCGGAGGCCGCCGGTCCCGGACCGCCAGGTAACGCCGCCCCAGACGCGACAGCGCCGCGCATTTGCGCGGCGCTTGGCCCAACGGGTGTCAGGCATCTCAGATGCCGCGCACCGGACGGGAGCATCCCGCCCGGTCCCGGCTCCTCAGACCATCTGAAACAAGATCCCAGACAGGATCGCGCCGGTGATCCCCAGCGCCAGATAGGTGGCAAAGACTTGCGGTTTCACCAGTGACCACACTGCCGCCATCGCCGGGATTGAACTCACTGCACCCGCCACCATGAACGCCATCGCAGCCCCCGCACTCATCCCCTGTTCCATCAGACCCGCCAGCAAGGGCGGCGCCACATAGGAGTTGAGATAGGCAGGCATCCCCACCAGCGCCGCAGTGGCAATCGGCAGCAGGCCTTCACCACCAACCACGCCAGCAATCAGATCGGCCGGCACATAGGACACCAAGAGCGCCTCCAGCACATAGGCCAGCGTCAGCCATTTCACCAGAAACAGACCATTGCTCACAAACTCCTGCCGGAACTGGCTGCGCCGCGCAGGCTCCCGCCAGAAGGCCCAGACCGGCGCCTCTGCCTTCGGCGCGCCACAGCCACAGCAGCCCGACGCCGGCGCCTGCTTCAGCGGGCTGGCAAAGGCACCCGCGCCCCGCAGCGCCTTGATGGCAAAACCGCCAAACAGCCCCAGCGCCACCGCCGCCACCGCTTTGGCAATGGCAAAGGGCCAGCCTAGTGCGCCTGCGGTGATCAGCAGCGTTGGCGGGTCGATCAGGGGCGAGGCCAGCCAGAACGCCATCACCGCAGAAAGCGGCGCGCCCAGCGCCAGAAGACCCGCAATGAACGGAATGACCTCGCAGGAACAGAACGGTGCCAACCCGCCAAAGACCGCCGCCAAGAAGATCATCCGCACTTCACGCCCCTCAAAGGCGCGCGCCACCATCACCTCGGCCCCCGTCGCCTTGAGATAGGAGAGCAGCAACACCGCAAAGAGGATATACCGCCCGGTATGCAGCAGCGCCGCCCCGGCAAAACGGATGACCTCCGCCAGATTGCCAGGATCCAACACAGCCACCGCCATCACGATCGCCACGCAGAGCGCCCAGGGGGTCTTCAGCCCCCGCGCAATCAAGCCTGCGGGGCGTGGGTTTTGTGTCAGCTCAGCCATCGTTTGCCACCTCCCGGATAGGGACATCATCCGCGCAGCATTCACTGAGGATAAACCCCGCCAGTTGTTTCAACTGATCATAGTCCGCCGTGTTATAGGTGCTGCGCCCGTCCTTGCGCTGCAGGATCAACCCGGCTCCAGCCAGCAGTTTCAGATGATGGGCCAATGTGGAAGGTGCGATGCCGGTCCGGTCCCGGATATCCTGCACCATCAGCCCGCCGTCGCCCGCGCGCACCAGACAGCGCAACACCGCCAGCCGCGCCTCCGACCCCATCGCAGCAAATCCACCCGCCGCCTGTTCCCATTCCATAGCTACGCTCCGACAAAAGTTGATTCGATAAAACTGGTTTTATCGAATCAACGAACTATATCAACCCATTTCCATGACCCAACTAAAGCTGGACGTGTATGTGGTCGTCATGACGGGCGGCACGGCAGCCCTGAAACCTGATTTTGCGAAAGTCTGCGCCCATCCTGTCCTTTAGATGGGGCTCAATAAACACCTTCTGAACCCGCGCATCTTCTGCCAGTACCTTCACCAGAAAAAATGTTCTGCCCTCTTCAAAAAGCAGATCTCGCCAAATCCCCTGCGCCCAGCCCAGGTCCCAGCGCAGAGACAACCAAGACTTGCGGCACTCAGTCGGCCCAGACTCAAATGCGAAATAGCCAATGGGCGACCGTACCGCCCCCGGAACATATCGACCATCCTCGCTATAGAAGAACGCCAAGTCCGCCTTCTCTCCATCATCATGTGAAAGATGTGGCAGCAGTGGGAACCCATCCCAGAACGGGAAGTTGCCATCCAAGACGAGTGTAACCGTGCCCGGGTACTCCCGCGCGACAGCATCCGCATTGTCCTGCAACACCTCAAGCAACGCGGGCGACACATAGGTTCTGTTCAAGGCACAGTAAAACCAGGACTGAACTTGCAGGTTTCCTGATCCAAAACAGCTGAGCGGCGTTCTGCCAAAGACCGGGGCTGTGTACTGCGCCGCAAAACTGAAGGCCGCATAAACAATGACGAAGGCAAGCAAGGATCTGCGGAACAACCGCGAAACCAGCCAGGCCAGCCCACCAATCTGCGTCACCATAGTCAGGAACAGTACAATCAGGCCGTGACCTACCAACTTTGTCATGGGCAGAACATGCCAAAAGCCGGGCGTCGATTGCAATCAAGATCGACACCGATGAGTTTCTCGCAGCAAGACATAAAAATGAGTAAGTCCAGATTGCACCCCATTTATGTCCAGCCTACAGTGATTCATGGCTATTTCTGTCGACACCTTCTTTCTGAACCCCGATGCGCATGGCACCCTGCAGGCGCAAATCCAGGAAATGATTGCCGAGGGTATTCTCTCGGGCCGCTTGCGCGTGGGGGAGAAACTGCCCTCCTCGCGCAAATTGGCCGCACATCTGGGCATCAGCCGCATCACCGTGACGCTCGCCTATACAGAGCTTTTGGCCAATGACTACCTGATCTCCAAGGGACGGTCTGGGTATTATGTTTCCGAAAACGCCCCGGTGCCGCCCAGCTACGCGCCCTCGCAGAAATCTGCGGATACGGTGGACTGGTCCACGGCCATCGTCGGCAACTACTGCGGCGGCGACACGCCCCGCAAACCACAGGACTGGCGCGACTATCGCTATCCTTTCATCTACGGGCAGGCGGATGCCTCGCTGTTTGACCACGCCAACTGGCGGCTCTGTGCGCTGCGGGCACTGGGGCAAAAGGATTTCGCCGCGCTCACCAATGATTACTTCGATCAGGACGATCCGCTTCTGGTGGAATATATCGCCCGCCACACCCTGCCCCGCCGCGGCATCTCTGCCCGGCCAGAGGAAATCCTGATCACCCTTGGGGCGCAGAATGCGCTTTGGCTGGTGGCACAGCTGCTGCTGGGTCCGGGGCGCAAGGCCGCGCTGGAGGATCCGACCTATTATACCCTGCGCGATCAACTGGTCTATCGCGGCTGCGAGATCGACTGCCTGCCGGTGGACCATGACGGGTTGCCACCCGACACCATCCGGGATGACACCGATGTCATTTTCACCACCCCCAGCCACCAGAGCCCGACCACAGCCACCATGCCGATGGCGCGTCGCAAACAGCTGCTGGACCGCGCCCGCGATATTGATGCGGTGATTGTCGAGGATGACTATGAATTCGAGATGTCCTTCCTCGGCGCACCCTCACCGGCGCTGAAGTCCCTCGATGCAGATGGTCGGGTGGTCTATGTCGGCAGCTTCTCCAAATCGCTCTTCCCCGGCCTGCGCCTTGGCTATCTGGTCGGATCCGAGCCCTTCATCCGGCAGGCTCGCGCCCTGCGCGCCAATGTGCTGCGCCACCCGCCCGGTCATGTACAGCGCACCGTGGCCTATTTCCTGTCACTGGGTCACTACGATGCCCAGATTCGCCGCATGGCCAAGGTTCTGCATGACCGCCGCTGCGTGATCGAAGAGGCGGTGACCCATCACGGGCTTAGCGTGGCAGGCGTCGGCGTCTACGGCGGCTCCTCCCTTTGGATGCGCGCCGACGCCAATGTAGATACTGCGGCGGTCGCCCAATCCCTGAAGACAAAGAGCGTCCTGATCGAACCCGGTGCGCCATTCTTCGCGGCGGAACATCGCAAACAGAACTATTACCGCCTGGGGTATTCTTCGATCCCGTCCAACCGGATCGCGCCCGGACTGGCCCTCATCGCAGAGGCCCTGCGCCCCAGTCGTGCAAAGGCTGGCTAGCTTGCCACAGCTGCAATGCGCCCGCCTCCGGGCCTTTAGATTGACGCCGCACCGCAGCATTCGGCACCCTATCGCATACTGGTACTAAGCCGATACAGGAACTGGCCCTAACTGCCCTTCGCCCCGCGGAATAAACCGGATGTATCCCGGCCTTCGTGCCGGCCCTTTTGGCGTCTCATCAGGAGAATACGCGATGAAAATGACCACCGAGGAAGCATTTGTAAAAACACTGCAAATGCACGGCATCCAACATGCGTTTGGCATTATCGGTTCGGCCATGATGCCGATTTCCGACATTTTCCCAGAAGCGGGGATCACCTTCTGGGACTGCGCCCATGAAGGCTCCGGCGGGATGATGGCGGACGGCTACACCCGCGCCACCGGCAAGATGTCGATGATGATCGCTCAGAACGGCCCCGGCATCACCAACTTTGTGACCGCTGTGAAAACCGCCTACTGGAATCACACCCCGCTCTTGCTGGTCACACCGCAGGCCGCGAATAAGACCATCGGTCAGGGTGGTTTCCAGGAAATGGAACAGATGCGCATGTTCGCCGACTGCGTCGCCTATCAGGAAGAGGTCCGCGACCCCTCTCGTGTGGCCGAAGTGCTGAACCGCGTCATCATGAACGCCAAACGCGCGTCGGCTCCGGCGCAGCTGAACATCCCGCGTGACATGTGGACCCAGGTTGTCGACATCGAACTGCCCGCCATTGTCGAGTTTGAGCGCCCCTCCGGTGGCGAAACCGCCGTCAGTGACGCCGCCAAACTGCTGTCCGAAGCCAAGAACCCCGTGATCCTGAACGGCGCCGGTGTGGTTCTGTCCCAAGGCGGCATCGCCGCGTCGCAAGAGCTAGCCGAACGTCTCGATGCCCCGGTCTGCGTGGGCTATCAGCACAATGACGCCTTCCCCGGCAACCACCCGCTGTTTGCCGGTCCGCTGGGTTACAATGGCTCCAAAGCCGGGATGGAACTGATCAAAGACGCCGACGTCGTTCTCTGCCTCGGCACCCGTCTGAACCCCTTCTCCACCCTGCCCGGCTACGGCATGGAGTACTGGCCCGCTGATGCCAAGATCATTCAGGTCGACATCAACCCCGATCGTATTGGCCTGACCAAGAAGGTCTCCGTCGGCATCATCGGCGACGCCGCCAAAGTGGCCTCCGGGATCCTCTCCCAGCTGAGCGACACCGCTGGTGACACCGGTCGCGCAGAGCGTAAGAACCGCATCTCGGAAACCAAATCCCGCTGGGCGCAGCAACTCACCGAAATGACCCACGAGGATGACGATCCGGGCACCACCTGGAACGAACGCGCCCGCGCCGACAAACCCGAATGGATGAGCCCCCGCATGGCGTGGCGCGCCATCCAGCAGGCCCTCCCGCGTGAGGCGATCATCTCCTCCGACATCGGCAACAACTGCGCCATCGGCAACGCCTACCCATCCTTCGACGAGGGACGCAAATACCTTGCTCCCGGCCTCTTTGGTCCCTGTGGCTATGGTCTGCCCGCGATTGTCGGCGCCAAGATCGGTTGCCCCGACACCCCGGTTGTCGGCTTCTCTGGCGATGGTGCCTTCGGCATCGCCGTGACCGAGCTGACCGCGATTGGCCGCGGCGAATGGCCCGCGATCACCCATATCGTGTTCCGCAACTACCAGTGGGGCGCAGAGAAGCGGAACTCCACCCTGTGGTTCGATGATAACTTCGTCGGCACCGAGCTGGACGAGCAGGTCTCTTATGCGGGCATTGCCAGCGCCTGTGGTCTCAACGGTGTGGTGGCCCGCACCATGGATGAGCTGACCTCGGCACTTGCGCAGGCCATCGAGGATCAGAAAAACGGCAAGACCACCCTGATCGAAGCCATGATCAACCAAGAGCTGGGTGAGCCGTTCCGCCGTGACGCCATGAAGAAGCCGGTCCGCGTGGCAGGCATCGACAAGGCCGACATGCGCGAGCAGCAGGTCTGACGTATATGCCCCTGCCTTTTGATCTCTCAACGGGCGAGGGCGCCTTTCTGGCCGCCGCATTATTTGCGGCGGCCTTTATCCGCGGATACTCCGGCTTTGGGTTCTCCGCGATCTTCATCATTCTCGCCGCGCTCGTCACCAATCCGCTGCCGCTGATCCCCGTGGTCTTTGCCTGCGAGATCGCGATGACGGTCTTTCAGGCCCGCGGCATCCGCCCCCATATCGACTGGCGCAGATCCCTGGCTCTTTTAGCAGGTGCTGCTGTTGCCACGCTGCCCGCCGTCGCGGTGATGTCCCGCCTTGGTCCTGATCAGGCGCGGCTGGTGATCTCTCTCCTGATCCTCGCCCTCAGCCTGCTATTGCTCAGCGGTTGGAGCCTCGCGCGCCCCATCGGAACCACAGGCCATGTGGCGGTGGGTATGGCCTCCGGCATGGCCAACAGCGCCGGCGTTGGCGGTCTGCCCGCTGCTGCCTTCATGACCGCGCAGCCGATCCCGCCTGCGGTGTTTCGCGCCACCATGATTGTGTTTCTCACTGGAATTGACCTGATGGCGCTGCCGGTAATGTCCGCCCACGGGCTGACCGGCCCGGACACGCTTTGGGGTGTTCTCCTCGCTTTTCCCATCCTCGGCGCGGGCGTCTGGGTCGGCTCACGCGGCTTTGCTTTGGCCGCACCGCACTTGTTCCGCCGCTATGTCGTTACACTGCTGGCGGCACTGGCGGCCCTCAACATCGTGAAGGCTGCGCTATGACCACATCTGCTGCCACCGACATTCTGGTCCTCAATGCCGGGTCCTCCTCGATCAAATTCGCGATCTTCGATGCGGATCTTAGCCAGCGCATCGCCGGTCTGGCAGAGGGCATCGGCACGCCGCAATCGCGTTTGCGCATCGAAGGCGACAGCAGCGACAGCCAGTTCCCCACCCATGCCGAAGCGCTGGCCGCGATCCTTGCAGCCCTGCCCGACCACGGGGTTGACCCGACGCAGCTGGCAGCGGTGGGCCACCGGGTCGTCCATGGCGGGCGCAAGCTGACTAAACCACTGCGCATCACCCCCGAGATCCGGGCCGAAATCGCCGACTGCACGCCGCTGGCTCCGCTGCACAACCCCCACAGCCTCGCGGCGATTGACACAATGGCCACCACCGCGCCGGACCTGCCGCAATTTGCCAGCTTTGACACCTCGTTCCATGCCACCAACCCTGAGGTCGCAACCCGCTATGCGATCCCCCGCGTAGAAGAAACGAAGGGCATCCGCCGCTACGGGTTTCACGGTCTGTCCTACGCCTCGCTGGTGCGGCGCCTGCCGGAGATTTCCGGCGCCGCCCTGCCCTCGCGCCTGCTGGCGTTTCACCTCGGCAACGGGGCTTCGCTCTGTGCGATCCGCAATGGCCAGTCCGTCGCCACCACCATGGGCTATTCGCCGCTTGATGGCCTGACCATGGGCACCCGGTCCGGCGGCATCGACGCCAATGCGGTGCTGCGCCTTGTCGAGGATAACGGCCTCGACCGCACCAAGGCGATCCTCAACAACGAAAGCGGTCTTCTGGGTCTCTCTGGTGGCAAATCCGACATGCGCAACCTGATGCTGGACCCCAGCGCCGACAGCGCCTTTGCGATCGAACATTTCTGCTACTGGAGCCTGCGTCACGCAGGCAGCCTGATTGCTGCCATGGAAGGGCTGGATGCCATCGCCTTCACCGGCGGTATCGGCGAAAACGCGGTGGCAGTCCGCGCCCGCATTCTACGCGGTCTGGAATGGGTCGGTGCGCGTATGGATGTGGATGCCAACCACGCCCGCAAATCACGCCTGCACGCGGGCAGCTCCAAAGTGGCAATCTGGGTGGTCGAGGCCGAGGAAGAGCGTCAGATCGCCATGGATGCCCAGACCCTGATGGGGGCGTCATGATCGCCACCCCCGTCCTCCTTTCATATCACGTGCAGGATCAGATCTGCGCCACCGTCAACACGGTCGCCGCCACGATATCCTCGACCGAGGCACCCCGGCTCAGATCACAGACCGGCTTGGCAAAGCCCTGCAAGAACGGCCCCAGCGCCTGCGCGCCGCCCAACTCCTGGCAAAGCTTGTATCCGATGTTCCCCGCATCCAGCGTCGGGAAGATCAGCACATTGGCCTCAACCGGCGCGATGCCTTTCTTCTCCGCAATCACAGGGTTCAGCGCGGCATCCGCTTGCACCGGCCCGGCAAATCCGCTGGCCTCTGCCGCCGCGCGCACCAGCGCCACACTGTCACCATCGCCCGAGGTGCCGGTGGAAAACGACAGCATCGCAACCCGTGCTGACCCCAAAAGAGCCTCTGCCGAACGTGCCGAGGCCCGTGCAATATCCGCCAGTTGCACCGCATCCGGCGCGACATTTACGGCGCAATCGGCAAACACCAATTCGCGCCCGTCCGGAAACACCATCAGGAAGAACGACGAGGCCGTGCTGACCCCCGCGTCCAGCCCGATGCCGATGCTCGCCGCCTCAATCACCCGGCGCGTGGGCACATCTGCACCCGCTACCATTGCATCCGCCTCTCCCGCAGCCACCATAGCCGCCGCGCGGTACAGGGGTTTGGAAAGCGCCCGCTTCGCAATGCCTTCCTTCATGCCGCGCGCCGCCACCAGCACCTCAACATGCGCGTCGGACACCGGCGCCAAAGGCACCGCCTCCACCAGCCCCTCACGGGTCAGCTGGTCCACCGCAGCCGCCACTCTGGGATCATCCATTTCGGGAAATACCACCCGTGCCTTGCGATCCCGAGCCAGCGCATATGCGTTTTCAAGTACAGTCATTTTGTTCTCCCTTGCGGGGAAAGGAGCCAGCAATGAGCGATAACGTCAAGATCAACCGCGGTCTCAAGGGGATCTACTTCGAACGCTCCGGGGTTTCCGACATTGATGGCGCCAAGGGCGAGCTGAGTTATCGCGGCTATTCGATCCACGATCTGGCCACGCATTCCACGTTTGAGGAGGTCTGCTACCTGCTGATCCATGGCGAATTGCCTGATGCGGATCAACTCGCAGAATTTGACACCGCATTGAAAGCCGCCCGCGTATTGCCTGCCCCGGTGCTGGATATCATCCGTGCCACCAAGGATGGTCACCCGATGGATGTGCTTCGTACCGCAGTCTCCGCCCTCGCCGCGCTCGAACCAGACAGCCAGCAGGTGGGCGAAGACGCCTTTGTGACCAACGGGATTCGGCTGATTTCGCAGGTGCCGATCATCATCGCCGCCCATGATGCCATTCGAAACGGGCGCGAGGTGGTGGCCCCCGACATGGATCTCACCCATGCGGGAAACTGGCTTTGGATGCTGAAGGGCGAAAAACCCACACCCGAGGCCACCCGACTGGCAGATGTCGATTTCATCCTGCACGCCGAACATGGTGCCAATGCCTCCAGCTTTGCCGCGCGGGTCACCATCGGGACCGAAACCAATCTCCACGGCGGCATCGTCACCGCGCTCTCCACCCTCGCTGGTCCGGCCCATGGCGGCGCCGCCGAGGACGTGATGAAAATGGTGCATGAGATCGGCACCCCCGACAAAGCCGCCGCCTACGTAAAGGCCAAGCGCGCCGCCAAGGAGGCCGTCACAGGCTTTGGCCACCGTGTCTACCGCAAGGAAGATCCCCGCGCGCGCCACATGCGCGAGGGCGTGCGCCAGCTGGGCGCGGAAATGGGCGCGCCAGAATGGTATGAAATCCTGCAGGCCGTGGTGGAGGCCATGCAGCCCTACGCGCGCCACGGTCTGAACGTGAATGTCGATTTCTATTCCGGCGTGATCTACCAGCTGCACGGCATCGCAATGGATCTCTACGTACCGATCTTTGCCATCGGCCGGATGCCCGGCTGGATCATCCAGTGCATCGAACAGCAGCGCGGCAATATCCTGATCCGCCCGCTGACCCTTTACAACGGGCCGGAACCCCGCGCCTATGTTCCACCAAACGCACGCTGATCCCACCCATTCAGCGACACACCAAATAACGCCGCCCGGCCCATGCAGGCCCGGCGCATCATCAGACAGGGACACCATGGCACATACCCAGCCCCAGCTAGAGACCTCGCCGCCTGTATCGGACGAGATCCGCCAGACCACCTGCTACATGTGCGCCTGCCGTTGCGGCATCAACGTCCACATGAAGACGGATAAGGATGGCCAGAAAAAGGTCGCCTACATCGAAGGCAACCGCGATCATCCGGTGAACAAGGGCGTGCTCTGCGCCAAGGGTTCGGCCGGGATCATGCAGCACAACGCCCCCTCGCGCCTGCGCGCGCCGATGAAACGCGTCGGCCCACGTGGCTCCGGCAAGTTCGAGGAAATCTCCTGGGATGAGGCGCTGGACATTGCTGCTGGCTGGCTGGAACCGATCCGCAAAGACAACCCGGAGAAACTGGCGTTCTTTACCGGGCGTGACCAATCCCAGAGCTTCACCAGCTTCTGGGCGCAAAACTTCGGCACCTGCAACTATGCGGCCCACGGCGGGTTCTGCTCGGTCAATATGGCCACCGCCGGCATCTACACGATGGGCGGCGCGTTCTGGGAATTCGGCCAGCCCGACTGGGATCACACCAAGCTGTTCATGCTGTTTGGCGTCGCCGAAGACCACGACAGCAACCCCATCAAGATGGGCATCGGCAAGATCAAGGCGCGCGGCGCCCGCGTCATCGGGGTGAACCCGATCCGCTCTGGCTATAACGCTGTGGCCGATGATTGGGTCGGTATCACGCCGGGCACCGACGGGTTGTTTATCCTGTCGCTGGTGCATGTGCTGATGAAGGCCGGAAAGATCGATCTGGAGTATCTCAGCCAGTTCACCAACGCGCCGGTGCTGGTCAATCAGGACCCCGACAGCCCTGACTACGGCCTGTTCCTGCGCGACGACCATGGCGCGCCTCTGGTGATCAACCGCACCACCGGCAAGCTGGCCCCCTTTGACATGCGCGGTGTGCGTCCTGACCTCGGCGGGTCCTTCACCATGGGCGACATCACCCATGTGTCCGTCTTCCAACTGATGGCCCAGCGTTACCTCAGCGACGACTACGCCCCCGAAGCCGTGGCCGAGCGTTGCGGCGTCTCCGCCAAGCG
The DNA here is from genome assembly GCF_000511385.1 of Phaeobacter gallaeciensis DSM 26640. Lineage (NCBI taxonomy): Bacteria > Pseudomonadati > Pseudomonadota > Alphaproteobacteria > Rhodobacterales > Roseobacteraceae > Phaeobacter > Phaeobacter gallaeciensis. The sequence goes on along the minus strand of NC_023137.1, from coordinate 526,604 downwards.
CATCCGCGCTATCGCCGCCGAACTGGCCCGCGTCGCGTTTGATGAGGCCTTCGAGCTGGATCAGGAATGGACCGATTTCCGCGGTGAGACCCACAAAACCATGAAAGGCCGCCCGGTCGCCATGCACTCTATGCGCGGTGTCTCGGCCCATGCCAACGGGTTCCAGACCTGCCGCGCGCTGCATGTGTTGCAGATCCTGCTAGGCACGGTGGAGGCCCCCGGCGGTTTTCGCTTCAAACCGCCCTACCCCAAACCGGTGGAGGCCCATCCCGCCCCCCATTGCCGCGTCACCCCGAACAAACCGCTAGACGGCCCGCATCTGGGCTTTGTCCATGGGCCGGAGCATCTGGCACTGAAGACCGACGGCAGCCCGGCGCGTATCGACAAGGCCTTCACCTGGGAAAACCCGATGTCCAGCCACGGGCTGATGCATATGGTGATCTCCAACGCCCATGCCGGTGACCCTTACAAGGTCGACACGCTGTTCATGTATATGGCCAATATGTCGTGGAACTCCTCGATGAATACGCGCGGCGTGATGGAGATGCTCACCGATACCGACGACAACGGCGATTATGTGATCCCCCGGATCATCTATTCTGACGCATATTCATCGGAAATGGTGGCTTATGCGGATCTGATCCTGCCCGACACCACCTATCTGGAACGCCACGACTGTATCTCCCTGCTCGACCGTCCCATCTGTGAGGCCGACGGCGCGGCGGATGCGATCCGCTGGCCGGTGGTTGAACCCGACCGCGATGTGCGGGGCTTCCAGAGCGTGCTGGTACAACTGGCCAACAAAATGAAACTGCCCGGCTTCACCCATGAAGACGGCACAGCTAAATGGCAGGACTACGCCGACTATATCGTGAACCACGAACGCAAACCCGGCATCGGCCCGCTTGCAGGTTTCCGGGGCGAGGACGGCAGCAAGGTCGGCCGGGGCGAGGTGAACCCCGAACAGCTGGATAAATACATCGAAAACGGTGGTTTCTTTGTTGAGCATATCCCGGCAGAGGCCAGCTATTTCAAACCCTGGAACATGGCCTATCAGGACTGGGCGGTGAATCTCGGCCTCTTTGACAGCCCGCAGCCTTATCTGTTCCAGCTCTATGTGGAGCCGTTGCGCAAATTCCAGCTCGCCGCCGAAGGCCACGGTGAGCGTCAGCCGCCCGAGTACCTACGCGACCGCATCAAGGAGACGATGGACCCGCTGCCGATCTGGTATGAAACCGATCAGCAAGGCAACGAGGGCTTCACCGTCAACGCCCTCACCCAGCGGCCCATGGCGATGTATCACTCCTGGGGCACGCAGAACGCCTGGCTGCGCCAGATCCACGGCCGCAATCCCCTATATGTGCCAACCAAGCTGATGCGCGAGAACAACCTCAGCGATGGCGACTGGGCCAAGGTCACCTCCCCTCATGGCGAAATCACCGTGCCCGTGATGGAGATGGCCGCGCTCAATGAAAACACCGTCTGGACCTGGAACGCCATCGGCAAGCGCAAGGGCGCATGGGCCCTTGAGGAAAATGCCCCCGAGGCCACCAAGGGCTTCCTCCTCAATCACCTCATCCACGAACTGCTGCCACCCAAGGGCGACGGGCTTCGCTGGGCCAATTCCGACCCGATCACCGGTCAGGCCGCCTGGTTCGATCTGAAGGTGAAGATCGAAAAAGCCGCCGCGCCACAGGATCTGAGCGAAAGCCAACCCGCGGTCCCGGCGCAAACCTCACCCGTTGGCACCGGTCCCAAAGACCTGACATGGAAGGTGGGCAAATGATCAACCCAATTTTCTTCCGAGGAAATTGCCAAGAAAATAGACATTTTCTTGGTTCCGCACTCTGCATTGAGGGTACGCAATGACTGAGCTTCCCACCAAGACCGACCGCAAGATGGGGCTGGTCATCGACCTTGACACCTGCGTCGGCTGCCATGCCTGTGTGATTTCCTGCAAGGGCTGGAACACCGAAAACTATGGCGCACCGTTATCAGATCAGAATGCCTATGGCGCCGATCCCTCCGGCACCTTCCTCAACCGCGTGCATTCTTATGAGGTGCAGCCTTCGCCATGTGCGAGCCAACCAAACCCGGCGGCCCAACTGGTGCATTTTCCGAAATCCTGCCTGCATTGCGAAGACGCCCCCTGCGTCACCGTCTGCCCCACCGGCGCCAGCTACAAACGGGTGGAGGATGGCATCGTTCTGGTCAATGAATCCAACTGCATCGGCTGTGGCCTTTGCGCGTGGTCCTGCCCCTATGGCGCCCGTGAGTTGGATCTGGCCGAAGGGGTGATGAAGAAATGCACGCTCTGTGTGGACCGGATCTACAATGAAAATCTGCCAGAGGTAGACCGTGTGCCCTCCTGCGTGCGGACCTGTCCGGCAGGCGCGCGTCACTTTGGCGATCTGGGCGATCCCGACAGCGATGTCTCCAAACTGGTGGCAGAGCGCGGCGGCATGGATCTGATGCCGGAAATGGGCACCAAACCCGTGAACAAATACCTGCCCCCGCGCCCCAAGGACCAGATCGAGGATCAGATCGACATTCTGGCCCCGCTGCTGGCCCCTGTCGCAGAAGAACCCAAGGGCTTCCTCGGCTGGCTGGACAAGGCGCTCGACAAACTACCGGGCAATTCCGCAGAGGAGACAAGCTGATGCATCCCGCACCCTCTGTTATCATCTTTACCACCCTCTCTGGTCTCGGCTTTGGCCTTCTGACCTTCCTTGGCCTTGGCAAACCCGAGGTGACGGGCTGGGTCGCCTTTGTGTTCTACGCCATCGCCTTTGGTTTTGCGGTGGGCGGGCTCTTGGCCTCGACCTTTCACCTCGGCCGACCGGAACGGGCCTGGCGCGCCTTCACCCAGTGGAAAACCAGCTGGCTCAGCCGCGAAGGCATCTGCGCTGTTGCCGCCCTCATGGTGATGGGGCTTTTTGCCTTTGGCGCGGTGTTTCTGGACACCCATTGGTGGGCGCTTGGCTGGATCGGCGCAGCGCTGTCGCTGGCGACGGTCTTTACCACCTCGATGATCTACACCCAGCTCAAGACCATTCCGCGCTGGAACATGTCACTGACACCGGTGATGTTCCTGTCCTTCAGCCTTGCGGGCGGGTCACTGCTGGCCGGGGCGGAGGCGCTGGCCCCCTGGTTGCTGGCCATCGCAGGTTCGGTGCAACTGGCCTATTGGGCCAAAGGCGATCAGGCCTTTGCCACCTCCGGCACCGATATGGGCACCGCGACGGGCCTCGGAGATCGTGGTGCCGTGCGCGCGTTTGAGCCGCCCCATACCGGCTCCAACTATCTGTTGCGGGAATTCGTGCATGTGGTCGGGCGCAAACATGCGCAGAAACTGCGGGTGATCGCCTTTTCCTTGGGCTTTGCGCTTCCCTTGATCTGCCTGATCCTGCCGGTGGAGGGGCTGATGCTCAAACACCTGCTCGCGGGGCTGGCGGTGCTGCTGCACATCGCCGGAATTGCCGTCTCGCGCTGGCTGTTCTTTGCTCAGGCCGAACATGTGGTCGGGCTTTATTACGGCAAGCGTTGAACCTCCCCAAACCCCCAACAATCAGGGCGCCCCGGTGGCGCCCTTTTTCATGGCCCACATCTTTTTTCAAAAAATCGCACCGGCCATGTCACAAACCTACCCGCTGCCTCGTCCTGTTTCTGAACCCATCAGAAAGGACCAAATGATGTCGCAACGTCTCGATTATTTCTCTGCCGCCGGGGATCTGTTCAAACCGATGATGGAGCAGGAAGCCCTGTTCAAGAACAGCACCTTGGAATTCAGCGTGGTGGAACTGGTGAAATTGCGCGCCTCCCAGATCAACGGCTGTGCCTTCTGCATCCATATGCACACCCATGAGATGCGCGCCCAGGGCGAGAGCGAGGACCGGATGCATCTGCTGAACGCATGGCGCGAATCGCCGCTCTACACGCCCCGCGAACGCGCGGCGCTGGCCTGGTGTGAGGCGCTGACACGGGTAGAAGCCACCGCCGCACCCGATGCCGACTATGACGCCGTGGCAGAGCTGTTCGAGCCGCGCGAACAGGTGCTGCTGACGCTGCTGATCGGCGCCATCAACAGCTGGAACCGCATTGCAATCGGCTTTCGCAGCGCCCACCCTGTGAGCGAAACCACCACCGGGGCCAACGCGGCGTGACAGCACAGACCAAAGACACAGGAACCGATGCGTTTCTGACAGCGCGGCCGCGATTGTTTGCGGCCGCCTACCGGATGCTGGGCAGCGTGACCGATGCCGAGGATATCCTGCAAGACGCCTATCTGCGCTGGCAATCCGCACCCAAGGGTGAAGTTCTGGATGCGACCGGCTATCTGATGCGGATCACCACGCGGCTCTGTCTGGATCAGCTGAAATCAGCCCGCGTGCGGCGCGAGACCTATCCGGGGGAATGGCTGCCGGAACCGGTGCTGACGGATGAGACCACCGAGTTGTTGGATCATGACGTCTCGGTTGCGCTTTTGCTGGCGCTGGATGCCCTCTCCCCCCTGGAACGCGCGGCCTTCCTTTTGCATGATATCTTTGACAGCTCTTACAACGATGTGGCCTCTGCCCTGAACCGCACGCCCGAGGCTTGCCGCCAACTGGCCACCCGCGCGCGCCGCAAGGTGCAGGCCCGACGACCGGACGCCCCCAGCAACCCAGACCAAGGCGCCGCGCTGACCGAGGCATTCTTTCGCGCCTCTAAAACCGGCGATACCGCCGCGCTGACGCAGTTGCTGACCAAAGATGTGCAGCTGATCTCCGACGGCGGCGGTAAGGCGATGGCCGCACTCAACCCGATCTACGGACGCGACAAGGTGCTACGGCTGCTCGCGGGGCTGGCTCGCAAGAGCGACCAGACGGTCCCGGAGAAGTGGCGCGCCTGCCAGCTCAATGGTCTGCCTGCCGTTCTGAGCCGGGGCGAGGATGGCATCCTGCAAGCCACCTCTCTGGATATTCGCGACGGCCGGATTGCCTGCATCTATGTCACCCGCAACCCGGATAAGACAGGGCATCTGGCATCTGTGCTGGGGTGATCTGCCGTTGCCCAGGCAGCGCACGCCCCGCTTACCGCTGATACATCCGGCGGCGCTACCCTGTTCCAGATCGCGATCACCGCCGGGCTTTACGACCCCGGACACCATGGAAACCGGCCTCGGCGGCATCTGTGCCGTCAGGGTCTGTGCAAAGCAGTTTCGCACCGGGGCAGTGACGCGCCCCGCAATTTCCAGCCATTCCCGGGATCTCCACCGGGGCGGCGCCGCCTTTCTATTTCCACCAAGTCTGACCGTAGGCATGTGACCCTACACCGCCGGTTAGAGACAGAAGAAAGCCAAAACGAAACAGGCCGGAACGCAGCAGCGTCCCGGCCCGAAATAAGGTGTTTGTCTGTTGTTCCGCTGTTAGAGCAGGCCTGCATGGGCCATGGCAGCGTTAATCGCGGCCTTGGTGCTGTCTTCCAGACCAGTGAGCGGCAGGCGCACTTCTTCGCTGCACAGACCCAGTTTGGAGAGACCATATTTCGCCCCCGCCAGACCCGGCTCGATGAAAATCGCCTCATGCAGCGGCATCAGCTTGTCCTGATACTCCAGCGCCAGTGCGTAATCACCGGCCAGCGTCGCCGCCTGGAATTCGGCGCAGAGCTTCGGCGCGACATTTGCGGTGACCGAGATGCAGCCAACCCCACCATGAGCGTTAAAGCCCAGTGCGGTTGCATCCTCGCCAGACAGCTGCACAAAATCCGCACCGCAAGAGGCGCGCTGCTGCGAGACACGGGCGATATCGCCGGTTGCATCCTTCACACCGATGATGCGCTCCAGCTTGGCCAGTTCGCCCATGGTGGCAGGAGTCATATCAATGACAGAGCGACCGGGAATATTGTAGATCACAATCGGAATATCGGCACAGTTATGCAGCTCGGTGAAATGCGCAATCAATCCGCGCTGGGTCGGCTTGTTGTAATAGGGCGTCACCACAAGCGCGGCATCGGCGCCCACCTCGGCGGCGAATTGCACAAACCGCTTGCCCTCAACCGTGTTGTTGGAGCCCGCACCGGCAATCACCGGCACCCGGCCGGCGGCGCTTTTCACCACTTCGGCAATGACGGTTTCATGCTCTTCATGGGTCAGGGTCGGGCTTTCGCCGGTGGTGCCCACCGGGACCAGCGCAGTGGAGCCCTGATCAATGTGCCACTCGACCAACCGTTTGAGCGTATCCAGATCCAGCTCGCCGTTGGAAAACGGGGTGACGAGGGCTGGCATAGAGCCTTTGAACATGGGCACGCTCCCTTTGCTGTTCGTGCGGGCGCAGAATTGCACCGGCTTGAGTGATGGACATGCCGGGGATTTGAGTTGATACCGGCAGGTCACGGATTATCGTCATTGGCTCTATCCCCGGAACGTTGGAAAATGCAAGAGATGACACGCATTCTGGCCCTTATTGCCCTCATTTCCGCCACTCTGAGCGGCACCGCTGCCATCGCCGTGGACCTGAACCGCGCGCTGGAGCTGATGCGCTCTGAAAAATGGAGCGAAGCCGGGCGGAGTGCCGGCCATGAAGCCACCGTGGCCCGCGATGTGATTGAATGGCACCGGCTGCGCGCCGGGATGGGGTCGGCCGCCGATGTGATGGCGTTTCTGGCAAGGCGCGCGGACTGGCCCGGGCTGGCGCTGCTGCGGCGCAAGAACGAACCGCAGATTGCCGAGGCCGGGCGCAAGACTATCCTTGCCTTCTACAAAGACACCCGCCCGCAAACGGCCGAAGGCGCGCTGAGCTATGGCCGTGCGCTGATCGCAGCTGGGCAGAAAGGCGAAGGCGAGGCAGAGCTGGTTTTGGCCTGGCGCACCATGCCCATGGGGTCGGTCATTCAGGACGACTATCTGAAGCGCCACGCCAAGCTGCTGGCGCCACATCACGCGGCGCGACTGGATCAGATGCTCTGGGACAATCACAAGGTCAGCGCCCGGCGAATGTTGCCGCTGGTTGAGGACGGGCCGCGCAAACTGGCGGAGGCGCGACTGGCCCTGCAAGAGGCGGAACCCGGCGTCGATGCCCGAATCGCCGCCGTCCCCGACGCGCTGAAGGATAATGCGGGCCTGGCTTATGATCGTTTCGCCTGGCGCGACCGCAAGCGGCGGCAGGAGGATGCCATCACCCTGATGATGGATCGAAGCACCACAGCCGAAAAACTGGGCGAGCCAGCCAAATGGCTGCGCCGTCGCCGCGATCTGGCGCGGCAGGACATGCGTGACGGCAATCACGAACGCGCCTACCAGCTTGCCGCACACCATTTCGCGCCGGAGGATGCCGGCTACGGCTACTCCGATTGCGAATGGCTGGCAGGCTACATTGCGCTGCGCAAATTGCAGGACCCGGAACTGGCGGCCTATCACTTTGAACGCTTCCTTGCCTCGGTCGAAAGCCCGATTTCGGTGGGTCGTGGCGGTTATTGGCTGGGTCAGGCCTATGGTGCCCATGGCGATATCGAGAAGGCCCATGCCGCCTATGCCAAGGCTGCGGATTATCAGACATCATTCTACGGGCTTCTGGCCGCAGAGGTTCTGGGCCGTCCCTTTGATCCCGACCTCATCACCCCGCCGCAGGTGCCCGACTGGCGCGCCGCGGGTTTTCTGAACTCCACCGTGGCGGAGGCCGGGCTGTTGCTGTTGCAGGCAGGCGACATGCCCTTGGCGGAACGCTTCCTCACCCATCTGGTCGAAGGGCTCGGCCCGGTTGAGGCACGCCAGCTGGGCGAAATGGCCGTCGCCATGAAGGAGCCGCATCTGGCAGTGATGATTGCCAAACGCGCCGCCCAGAAGGGAGAAGAGCTGGAAGCCGCTTATTTTCCGCTGCATCCCGTCGCCCAGAAGGACCTGCCGATGGCACGCGAAATGACTCTCGCCATTGCCCGGCGCGAGAGTGAATTCGACCCTATCGTGATCAGCCACGCGGGCGCACGGGGGCTGATGCAGGTGATGCCCGCCACCGCGAAACTGGTCGCCTCGAACATGGGCATTCAGGCCAATCACACAACCGGGCGACTGATCTCCGACTGGTCCTATAACGCCCTTCTGGGCAGCAATTACCTTGCCGATCTGGCGGGGGATTTTAACGGCAATGTGGTGATGATGGCGGCAGGCTATAACGCAGGCCCCCATCGCCCCAAGGCCTGGATGGAGCGCTATGGCGATCCGCGTGACGGCACGCCGGGGATTGTCGACTGGATCGAACACATCCCCTTCAACGAGACGCGCAACTACGTGATGCGCGTCACCGAGAGCCTGCCTGTCTACCGTGCGCGCCTTGGCAAGACGCCGCTGCCGGTGCCTTTCTCCAAGGAACTCGCTGGCTCAACCCTTGACGCGTTCGCGCCATAGGGTGAACAGCCCCGCCGCCACGATGATGGTCGCACCGATGGCCACATTGGTGCGGATCACCTCGCCAAACACCACCACCCCAAGCACCGCCGCCCAGATCAGGTGGAAATAGGCAAAGGGCTGCACCGCGCTCGCCTCGGCCATCTCATAGCATTTGATCAGCAGCCAATGCCCGGTCACCCCTGTCAGGCACAGAATGGCCATCCAGATCCAGTCTCTCTGGCTCATCGGCTCCCAGAACCAGATGCCCACAAGGGTCATCGCCACCATGCCTGCAACGCCCGTCCAGAAGAAACTCGTCGCCGTGCTGTCGCGCCGCGCGGCATAGCGGGTGATCAGCCCATAGAGCGCAAACATCAGCGCCGAGACAAACGGGATGATCGCCAGGGGGTCAAAGACACCAATACCGGGTTGCAGGATGATCAGTACACCGATCAACCCCACCGAAATCGCCGCCCACCGCCGCCAGCCCACCTGCTCCCCCAGCACCGGCCCGCTCAGGGCCGCCACCAAGAGCGGGTAGCAGATGAAGACCGCCACGCTTTCGACCAGCCCCAGCACGGTAAAAGCATAAACCGCCACGCAGATTTCCGCGACCAGCAGCACCCCGCGAAAGATCTGCAAACCCAGCTGATCGGTGCGGGCTGTGGCGCGAATGCCTCCAGGTGCGCGCGCGGCAAGCGCGATCACAAAGAGCGCAAAGAACCAGTAGCGCACCATGATCACCATAAAGGTGTTGTACTCCCCGGCCAGATGCCGCGAGATTGCGTCCTGCGAGGCAAAGACAACGGTCGCCGCGATCATCAACAGGACGCCTGCCGTGACGTTGTTCTTCTGGGTCAAGGGTTCTCGGCGCGGTTCAAGTATTTTTGCATCAGGGCGCATGGTCATCGCAGGAGTGCCTTTGTCATATGCCGCTTGCGCCCGAAACCGGGCGTACGCGTGACCTCGAACCCGGCAGCCTCCAACCCCCGGCGGACAAATCCCGCTGCGGTGTAGGTTGCCGCAGTGCCACCCGCGCGAGTGTGCCCCGCGACAGCGGCGAGCAGATCCTCCTGCCACAGCTCCGGGTTCTTGGCCGGTGAAAACCCGTCCAGAAACCATGCGTCCGCCGCCCCTGTCCAGTCTGGCAGCGACACGCGGGCGTCGCCGGTGATGACGGTGACACGCAAAGTGCCCAGATCACACAGACCTGTGCCGCCCCAGTCCGCCAGAAACCGTTCGGCCCAGGGCGCCACCTCGGGAAAGGCTTCCAGTGCGCGGGCCATGTCGTCCGTCGCCATCGGGAAGGCTTCGAAACTGGTGAAATGCAGAACCGATGGCGCGGCGCAGCCCTCCTGCGCCCTCTCCCAGGCGCGCCAGGCGGCCAACAGGTTCAGACCGGTGCCAAAGCCCAGCTCGGCAATGTGGAAATCGGTCCCCACCTCTGCGGCGCTGGCAAAGCGGGTGGCCAGATCATTGCCGTCCAGAAACACATGCTCCGTCTCGGCCAGCCCATCGTGGATGGAGAAATAGGGATCGTCGAACTGATCGGATACCGGAATGCTGCCATCCCGCCAGCTGAGCCGCGCCTGCTGGTCTGCCATGCTATTATCCCCTAAGTGATGCGGTGGAACGGCGCGACACTGGCGAAAGGGTGCGAAAATGGCAATGGCAGATATCACCGTCCGGGGCGCAGGGATCTTTGGGCTCTCGATCGCCTGGACCTGCGCACGCCGCGGCGCATCGGTGCAGGTGATTGATCCGTTTGGGGCGGGCGCCGGTTCCAGCGGCGGGCTGGTCGGCGCGCTGGCCCCGCATGTGCCGGAGAACTGGAACCCCAAGAAACAGTACCAGCTGGAAAGCCTGCTGATGGCTGATCGGTTCTGGGCCGAGGTTGAGGACACCGGCGGGATCTCTCCCGGTTATGGTCGCACCGGTCGGCTGCAACCGATCCATGATCAGCGCACGTTGGATCTGGCCCACGCCCGCGAGGCCTCGGCCCAGACCTATTGGAAGGGCGAGGCCGAATGGCGAGTCTGCCCGGTCTCTGAGATGGGACCATGGGTGCCGCCCAGCGCCACGGGCTATGTGATCCACGACACGCTGAGCGCCCGGATGCACCCCCGCCGCGCCTGTGCCGCTTTGGTAGCGGGGCTTGCGGTCATGGGTGTTGAGGTGCAGGCAGAGGGCACCGATCAGGGGCTGGTGGTCCATGCCAAGGGCTATGCCGGGTTGCTGGAACTGAACCGGATGCTGGCAGGTCCCGACGGCCCGGCGGCAGGCAAGACCTTGGGCAATGGTGTGAAGGGTCAGGCTGCACTCCTGCGCTTTGCCGAAGGGCCGGAGGTGCCACAGCTTTATGCGGATGGGCTGCACATCATTCCCCATGCGGATGGGACATTGGCCATAGGCTCCACCAGTGAACGCGAGTTTGAGGATCCCAGCAGCACCGATGCCCAGCTGGACGATGTGATTGAGCGTGCGCGCGCAGCGCTGCCGGTTCTGCACGGAGCTGAGGTGATCGAACGCTGGGCCGGGGTGCGCCCCCGCGCCCGCTCGCGCGCGCCAATGCTGGGGAGCTGGCCAGATCGGCGCGGTCATTTCATCGCCAACGGGGGCTTCAAGATTGGCTTTGGCATGGCGCCTAAAGTGGCCGAAACCATGGCCGATCTTCTGCTGGACGGGAAGGATGATATCCCCGAAGGTTTCCGGGTCGAAGACAACTTTTGAATAACAGGCCAGGGGGCCGAGAGATGATCGCCTATATCACCATCGGTACCAATGACATGACCCGCGCCCGGGCGTTTTATACCGCATTCCTGCCGGCACTTGGCTACGAGTTCAGCGAAGGGCCCGACGGCCTCAGCTTTGCCCTGCCAGTGGCAGAGGGAGAGGTTCCGACCGCGCCGGATGTCTACGTGAAACACCCGTTTGACGGCGCGCCTGCTGCGGCGGGCAATGGGGTGATGGTTGCCTTTCAGGCCAACACTCAGGCGCAGGTGCGCAGCTTGCATGCCGCCGCAGTGGCGGCAGGGGGAACAGACGACGGCGCGCCGGGGTTTCGCGCGGCTTATAGTGCGGGGTTCTACGTGGGGTATCTGCGTGATCCGCAGGGCAATAAGATTGCACTTTTCTCCAGCAACCCGGATGAGCCGACACGCGATGGGTAGCCATTGCCCGCCCTAGCCCACAAGACAACAGGCCCGGGACAATACGAACACCGGGCCTGTTGGGGGTCTTTGTCTGTTTCAGCGCACGATTTCGGCCCGTAGCGCCGTCATCAACGCCTCAAGCGTTTCAGTATATAGCTCACTCAGCAGGCGGCCGCCCTCGTCAAACTCCGAATGCGAGGCTGCCAGATGCACCTGTGGAGCAGTCAAAACGCGAGGCTGGAATGGCACCAGGAATGTGCGTAGCAGCATCTGCGATTTCTCGCCTCCGGCACGACCCGCAGCCGCAGACATGATAGCGACGGGCTTGTCTTGCCAGGGCTTGCTGCTGGTGCGGCTGACCCAGTCGAGGGCGTTTTTCAGCACACCGGAAGGCGCACCATTGTATTCCGGGGTGGAGATAATCACCGCATCCGCCGCCGAGATCTGATCCGCAAGTGTCTGAACGGCTGCGGGAATACCGCTGGCCTGTTCATCATCGCCATCATAGAGCGGCAGATTGAGATCAGCCTCTGTCACCTCGGCAGGCCCAAACAGGCGCGCGGCTTCGGCCAGCAGTTTGCGATTGGTGGCCCCGGCGCGCAGCGAGCCGGAAATGGTGAGGATTTTGGGATCGGACATGGAAGGATGCCTTTTTGCTTTTGAATTTCTGTCTTGGACAAACCTATGCCGGTTACACCTCAAGAAAAGCCCAAAGCCTGCGCAGTGGATGTGCATAAGTTCACAATACGCACCCCGCTGCCCTTTCGTGACGCGTAAACGCACAGAAAAAGGGCCGCGCCATGAGGCGCAGCCCTGTTGTCTCTCAGCCTTTACCGTGAAACCGGAAATCAGGCGCCTTGCGGGATCACCACAATTTCGACGCGGCGATTCTGCGCCTTGCCCTCAGCGGTGAGGTTTGAGGCAACTGGCTGGCTCTCACCACGGCCAATGATCTGTACGCGGTTGTAAGGCACGCCACCGGCCTGGATCTGGTCGGCAACCGCATTGGCACGGCGTTCGGACAGACCCTGATTATAACCCGCGTCACCATCACTGTCGGTGTGGCCGATCACCTGAACCTGGCTGTTGGGATAGCGCACCAGACTGCTGGCCACTTTGTTCAGGTCAGAGCGCACCGCAGGCGAAACCGCCGCGCTATCGGTGGCAAAGGTGAGGTCATTCGGCAGCGACACGATCAGGCGGTCGCCAGTGTTGACGATAGAAATGCCATCATTGGAGATCGACTGGCGCAGCTCGCGCTCCTGTGCGTCCAGCTGGTTGCCGATCACGCTGCCAGCAGCAGCCCCGACCAGCGCACCGGTAACAGCACCCAGACCACGGTCAGAATCATTAGCAGCGGCGCCAACGCCCGCACCGATCAGGCCGCCAATCAGCGCACCGTTCTGGGTTTTGCTGCCGGGGGTTCCGATGGTTGCGGGATCGGTACAGGCGGTCAGGCCAAGGCCAGCGGCCACAATGGCGGCGGTGGTAAGTTTCATCTGCATCATCAAAATCTGCCTTTTGCTTGCTCAATCCGGGCAGCGCCCGTGCATCCGGTAGAATATCGTGCTGCGGTGCTGCCACCACAAGGTAACGCCTTTTCCGCTCGGCGAAAACCTGCCCAATCTCTGCTTTAAGCTGAGGCGACACCCTCTTCATCGCCAAGTACGCCGCCACCTTGGTCCATCCAGAGCTTGCGCAGCATATCTGCCTCGGCGGCAAAGCTATCCTCCAGCAGATCAGCGCAAAGCATCCGGTCGGTGCGGAAGTGGCGAAAGCCGCCGCGCAATTCGCACCAGGCGGCCAGCAGCGTGGTCTCGACATTGTAGATCAGCGCCAACGGGCGCAGAACGCGCTGGGTTTCACCACTGTCAGGCCCAAGATAGGTGAGCCGCAGTTTACGGCTTTCGCGGACGGCCTGACGCAGCAGCCCCTTCGATACACAGCCCAGTTCGGGGTCATCCTGCGGCGCGCCACCCCAGGGGGCGACCTGCAGCCGATCCCCGGGAGAGCGACATTCCGTCACCTTGCGACAGACCCTTATGGCGGCCTCCTGCAGGGCGCCATCGCCAGTGCGGATCAGCATGGACAGCCCCACATAAAGCGCCTCCAGCTCTTCATCGTCAAAGTTGAGCGGCGGCAGGTCATAGCCCTTGCGCAGCATATATCCGATACCTGCCTCCCCCTCGATCGGAGTTCGCATTCCCTGAAGTGCCGCAATATCGCGGTAGACGGTCCGCTTTGAGACCTCAAGCTTCTCCGCCAGATCCTCCGCCCGGATCGGGGCGCTGGCGGCGCGCAAAATCTGGATGACTTCGAACAGGCGACCGGTTCGTTCCATGGGTTTCTCCACTGACAGGCTGCTGACATCTTAGCACGCCCCGCTGACAAAGCGTGTCAGCAGCGTTGTGGTTTTCTCGTTTCAGACAGAAGGAGAGACACCATGTTGACCTATGACTGGATTGTTCTGATCACGCTGGGCAAGGACAAATGGGAGGCGCAGCGCCGGTTTCCCAAATCCTATGAATTGGAACGAGATGCCGCGCAAATCCGGGGGGCAGCTGAGGAAGCTGCCAGAGCTGCAGCGCAGGCCGAGACAGATCCGGAGCCAACCGCCAAACGCCCCGGACTGCTGCGGCGCCTGTTTGAGCGGCGCGTGGATCAGGGTGAGGCAGATTCCGGTCAGGCCGCGCCGTCCTGCTGCCCCTCATCGCGCGCCGCCTCATAGGCCAGCATCGCGCGTTTGACCGGCAGGCCCCAGTGATACCCGCCAAGGGCACCGGATTTGCGCAGCGCACGGTGACAGGGGATCAGCCAGCTGACCGGGTTGCGCCCCACCGCCGTGCCGACGGCGCGCACAGCACGGGGCGCGCCGATGGCATGGGCAATCTCGGAATAGGTGGTGACCTGACCCGAGGGGATGCGCAACAGCGCCTCCCAGACCTTGATCTGCAAGGGCGCGCCAATCATATGCAGTGCGGCCTCGCCCCGCTGATCAAAAATCGCCTCCACCATCGCGCGCAGGGCCATCGGATCTTCGACAAAATCGGCATCGGGCCAGCGGCTGCGCATATCGGCCATGGTCGGCTCCGCCCCGGTTTCTGCGGCAAAGCCCATACCACAGATCCCCTTCTCCGTGCCCATCACCAGAACCAGTCCGAACGGGCTGTCAAACCAACCCCAGAGGATGCGCAGACCGGCCCCCTTGCGGGCGTATTCACCGGGGCTCATCGCCTCCCAGCGCAGGAACAGATCATGCAGCCGACCACTGCCGGAAAGACCAACCGCGTGGGCCGCTTCCAGCGTGGTGAAGTGATCTTGCAGTAGGCTTTTAGCGTGGCCAAGGCGCAGATACTGCTGGTAACGCTTGGGGGAGACACCAACCCAGGCCGAGAACAGGCGTTGAAAATGCGCCGGGCTCATATCCATGGCGGCGGCCAGTTCGGCCAGAGTCAGAGCCTCGCCGCCCTCGTCAATCAGCTCAATCGCGCGGCGCATGACGCCGTAGTGATAGCTCTGTTCGCGTGCCTGCATGTTCATGAGAGACCCTCCCGTCCGGTACTGCTGCCCTTCAGTATAGGATCACGCCCCCGCAGCGCGACCCGGATCTTGCGCGAACAGCCGACTATGGGTCCATCACCACAGGGTAACGCTTCGCTCACCTATCGTGGCTTTTCTGTTTGCGCCGGGGGACCCTGCGCGGCATTAAGGACCGCGATGGCAAAGCAACTCGATTATCACACCCTGCGTGAGATCTTCACGCGGTTTCAGGCAGCGGATCCAGAGCCCAAGGGCGAATTGGAGCATGTCAACGTCTACACATTGGTGGTGGCGGTGGCGCTGTCAGCGCAGGCTACGGATGCGGGTGTCAACAAGGCAACACGCGCGCTGTTTCAGATCGCGGATACCCCGCAGAAGATGCTGGATCTGGGCGAAGAGGGGCTGACCGAACATATCAAGACCATTGGTCTATACCGCCAGAAGGCCAAGAACGTGATCAAGATGTCGCGCATTCTGGTCGAGGATTACGGCGGCGTGGTGCCCAATTCCCGCGCTGCCTTGCAATCCCTGCCCGGCGTCGGGCGCAAGACGGCGAATGTGGTTCTGAACATGTGGTGGCGCCAGCCCGCACAGGCGGTGGACACTCATATCTTTCGGGTTGGCAACCGGGCGGGCATTGCGCCGGGCAAGGATGTCGATGCGGTCGAACGCGCCATCGAAGACAATATTCCGGCAGATTTTCAGCTCCATGCCCATCATTGGCTGATCCTGCACGGACGATATCATTGCAAGGCTCGCAAACCGATGTGCCCCACCTGCATCATCCGCGATCTCTGCCAGTTTGAGGACAAAACTCTATGAAAACATACCAGCTCGTCGGGATCGGCAATGCCGTTGTGGACGTGATCAGCCAATGCGACGACAGCTTTCTGGAGCATATGGGCATCGAAAAAGGCATCATGCAGCTGATCGAACGGGATCGCGGCGAGGTGCTTTATGCGGCGATGCAGGACCGGGTGCAGACGCCCGGCGGCTCGGTTGCAAATACCATTGCCGGTGCCGGTGCGCTGGGGCTGGATGCGGCCTTTATCGGGCGGGTACATGATGACGCGCTGGGGCGGTTTTACGCACAGGCGATGGCCGATGATGGCGTCAATTTTGTGAACCCGCCGGTTGAGGGCGGTGAGCTGCCCACCTCGCGGTCGATGATCTTTGTCTCCGGCGATGGCGAGCGGTCGATGAACACCTATCTGGGCATCTCCTCCGAGCTATCCTCGTCGGATGTGCCGGACGCGGTATCGGGCAAGGCGCAGCTGATGTTCCTTGAGGGCTATCTGTTCGACAAGGACAAGGGCAAAACCGCCTTCATGGAGGCGGCGCGAACCTGTCGCGAAGGCGGCGGCAAATGCGGTATCGCGATTTCCGATCCTTTCTGCGTGGAACGCCACCGCGCTGACTTCCTGTCGCTGATCGAAAATGATCTGGATTTCGTGATCGGCAATGAGGCGGAGATCAAATCGCTGTTTGAAACCGACGATCTGGAAGAGGCGCTGGCCAAGACGGCGGCAATTTGTTCGCTGGTGGTCTGCACCCGCTCGGGCGATGGCGTCACCGTGGTTGAGGGCGACACCCGCGTGTCAGTGCCGGTTGAGCGGGTGGTGCCGGTGGATGCCACGGGGGCGGGCGATCAATTTGCAGCCGGGTTCCTGTTTGGCATGGCCAAAGGGCTGGATGTTGAGACCTGCGCGAAGATCGGCAATATCTGCGCGGCTGAGGTGATCAGCCATATCGGCCCCCGTCCCAAGGCGGTGATGAGCCAGGTGCTGCGCCGTGAAGGGCTGATCTGAGCCGGGAATGATCCCGCAACCGATTTGAGACAGCCGCCCCGGAGCGATCGGGGGCGGCTTTTTCTTCGGTGAACAGCTTTGGCTGTCCCCGTTCGAGGTCTGGCCGGGATCAGGCGTTTTCGGCGGAGGTCAGCGCCTTTGACAGCAGCTCGGTCAAAACCCTCTGCTCTTCCGCTCCCAGTCCACTAAGCAGGCGCGCTTGCGTGGCCACATGCGCCTCTACCACCTCATTGATCAGGCGCAGCCCTTCGGGCGTCAGCTCAATCAGGAAGCTGCGGCTGTCCTCGGGGTTGACGCTGCGCGCGACCAACCCGGCATCCACCAGCCGGTCAATGCGGTTGGTCATGGTGCCCGAGGCCACCATAGTGGCCTGCAACAGATCCCCCGGTGACAGGCGATGCGGTGCACCGGCGCGACGCAGGGTGGCCAGAACATCGAACTTGGCGCCGTTCAAATCATAGCGCGCCCAGGTTTTCTGCATTTCCTTTTGATAGGCCTGCGCCAATCGTCCAACCCGCCCGATCACGGCCATCGCCGATACATCAAGGTCAGGGCGTTCCCGCTCCCATTGCTGGGTCACAAAATCCACATGGTCCATGTCGGAAGGTTTTATCGAATGATATCTTGACGTCAAGAAAAACTATCATATCTTGATGTCGAGAAAACCAGGAGGAGCCTGCCATGCAGAGCCGTGATCTGATCCTTACCGCGCTGGCGCCCGTGATCTGGGGCAGCAGCTATATTGTCACCACCAGCCTGTTGCCGGGACAGTCGCCGCTGCTGGTCGCCTTGTTGCGGGCCTTGCCTGCCGGGCTCCTGTTGATGCTGATGGTGCGGCAATTGCCGCCACTGAGCTGGGTGCCGAGGCTCTTGGTGCTGGGAGCGCTGAACTTCTCGATTTTCTGGAGCCTGCTGTTTGTCGCCGCCTATCGCCTGCCCGGCGGGGTTGCCGCAACGCTGGGTGCTGTGCAGCCGCTGGTGGTGTTGTTTCTGTCGGCGCTGATGCTGAAGACGCCGGTGCGCGCGGCGGCGGTTCTGGCAGCGGGGCTGAGCATTCTTGGCGTGGCGCTTCTGGTGCTGACGCCGAGTGCAGAGCTGGACGGGATCGGTGTCTTTGCGGGGCTGGCCGGGGCCATTGCGATGGCGGCGGGTGTGGTGCTGAGCCGCAAGTGGCAGCCGCCTGTATCGCTGCTGACCTTCACCGCATGGCAACTGACGGCGGGCGGTCTGTTGCTGATCCCGGTGACGCTCTGGTCCCTGCCCGCCATGCCGCAGCTGAGCGGCGAGAACCTGCTTGGGCTGGCCTATATGAGCCTGATTGGCGGCGCTGCGACTTATGTCCTGTGGTTTCGGGGCATTGCCCGGCTGGAGCCATCGGTGGTGTCGCTTCTGGGCGTGCTCAGCCCGCTGTCAGCGGTGATCCTGGGCTGGCTGATCCTTGGCGAGGTGCTGACGGCAAAGCAGGCCATTGGCGCAGGCCTTGCGCTGTTCAGCCTATGGTTGGGGCAAAGCGGCTTGCGCTGGCGGAGGCGACGGGTGGCTAGCATCTAGTCTCCCAAACCGGCTGCGGATTAACGTTCAGACCAGGGGGTGCAGGATTTTCCCGCGTGGCAAGCCAGCACCTCATCTCGGGCGGCACCATCGGTGCCCCCGAAGCCAAAGCCGCCACAGGGATCCATGCGCAGCACATAGGCACCGTCGCGCTGTTCAAGAAACGCCAGATAGTCCACGCCATCCGCTGCGCCAGCACACCACGGCCCAAAGCAGAGGATTTCCAATGTGATGCCCAGATCAACGTCTTTTGAAAAGCCGTTCGGGGTCATCAGCTTGCCCTCCATCCGCGCCGGAATCAGACTGCGCGGCGGCGCGTCATTGGGATTGTCCTGCGGCGCCTTGGGCAGCGCGCCCTCATCAAAACTCAGCTCGCCTTCGACCACGATATAGCTCTTGTCAGATTTTGCGGCTGCAAGATAGGCGTCCGACGGCCCCCAGGGCAGGCAGCTGAGGGCGGATACAGGCCCCGTCAAGGTCGCGATGAGCGCGACGGAAATGGCAGCTGGCGCGATGAGACTGCGAAGAGGTGGCATCAGGCTGTCCTTTGTCAGGCACGAGTTAGGTCCGAACCATCATAGATGGTCCTGAAACTCCTGAATAACCCGTTCGTAGACCTCGCGTTTGAATGGCACGATCTTGCTCACCAGCTGATCCACCGGTTGCCAGCACCAGGCGGAAAATTCCGGGTGATCAGTGGCGATATTGACCTGATCATCGCGCCCGAGAAAGCGCATCAGATACCATTTCTGCTCCTGCCCGCGATATTTCCCGCCCCAGAACTGCGGCACCACATCAACCGGCAGATCATAGGGCAGCCAGCCGTCGCTTTCTGCGATAACCTCGATCAGATCAGGGGTGACGCCGGTTTCTTCCTCCAGCTCACGCAGGGCGGCGCGCCGGGGATCTTCGCCAGCATCAATGCCGCCCTGGGGCATCTGCCAGGCATCCTTGTGACGGTCCATCCGCTGGCCAACCCAGACATCCCCTGCCGCATTGATCAGCATCACACCCACATTGGGCCGATAGGGCAAGGCGGCGATTTCTTCGGGTGTCATCAGGCTCTCCTCGGTTGGATGCCCCCTTGTGTACCCATGCCCCAGCGTCGTGCAAGAGGGTGACGCCGCGTCTGAAGTGACAATCCCTTTCAGGCTGGGCCATTTTCGCGCAAACCCAGATACTAAGACGTATCAGAGAACTACCAGGGAGAGTGTCATGACTGCGTACCCGAAAATGTTGGCGCCGCTGGATCTCGGCTTTACCACGTTGAAAAACCGCGTGCTGATGGGATCCATGCACACCGGGCTTGAGGAAACCAAGGACTGGAACCGGGTGGCGGAGTTCTATGCCGACCGGGCGCGCGGTGGCGTGGCGCTGATGGTGACAGGCGGTATTGGCCCGAACCTTGAAGGTTCCGTTCTGCCTGGGGCGGCGATGATGGCCAGCGAACAGGATGTGGAAAACCACAGCATCGTCACCAGCCGCGTGCATGAGGCAGGCGGCAAGATCGCCATGCAGATCCTACATGCGGGGCGCTACTCCTACGGCCCAAAATGTGTCGCCCCCAGCCCGGTGAAATCGCCCATTTCCCCCTTCCCGCCCAATGAGCTGGACGAAGGCGGCATCGAAAAACAGATCGCGGATATCGTCAACGCCGCTGTGCTCGCGCAGCAGGCTGGCTATGATGGTGTTGAGATCATGGGCAGCGAGGGATATTTCCTCAATCAGTTCCTGGTCACCCATACCAACAAGAGGACGGATCGCTGGGGTGGATCCTATGAGAACCGGATGCGCCTGCCGATTGAGGTGGTGCGCCGCACCCGCGAGGCGGTGGGCACGGATTTCATCATCATCTATCGCCTGTCGATGATTGATCTGGTGCCCAATGGCTCCACCTACGATGAGGTGGTTCAGCTGGCGCAAGAGGTCGAGAAAGCCGGGGCGACCATTCTGAATACCGGCATCGGCTGGCATGAGGCACGGATCCCGACAATTGCCACCTCGGTCCCGCGCGCGGCCTTTGCCTGGGTCACGAAGAAGCTGATGGGCAAGGTCTCCATCCCGGTGATCACCTCAAACCGGATCAACACACCTGAGGTGGCAGAGCAGGTGCTGACCGACGGCTGTGCCGATATGGTGTCGATGGCGCGACCGATGCTGGCGGATGCGGATTTTGTGGCCAAGGCCGCCGAAGGCAAGGCCGATCAGATCGCGCCCTGCATTGCCTGCAATCAGGCCTGTCTGGATCATACCTTTGGCGGCAAGCTGACGTCCTGTCTGGTGAACCCGCGCGCCTGTCACGAGACCGAGCTGGTGCTGACGCCTGCCGCAACCACCAAGACTGTTGCCATTGTCGGTGCGGGTCCGGCGGGGCTGTCGACGGCGCTGGCGGCGGCTGAGCGCGGCCATAAGGTGACGCTGTTTGACCGGGCCAGTGAGATTGGCGGCCAGTTGAACATGGCCAAACAGGTGCCGGGCAAGGAAGAGTTCTGGGGCTTGGTGGATTGGTATCGCACCATGCTGGCCCAGAGCGATGTGACGCTGGAGCTGAACCGTGAAGTGTCGGCCAGTGATCTCAACGGGTTCGACGAGGTGGTGATTGCCACCGGCGTGGTGCCGCGCGACCCGCAGATCCCCGGTCAGGATCGTGACAATGTGGTCGATTACATCGACGTGCTGCGCCACAAGGCCGAGGTCGGCAAGCAGGTTGCGGTCATCGGCGCTGGCGGCATCGGCTTTGACGTGTCGGAATTCCTGCTGCACGAAGGTGAGAGCGCCACCGAAAACCTGCCCTTGTGGATGAAGGAATGGGGCGTTGCGGACCCCGCCGAGCACCGCGCCGGTCTGTCCCCGGAAGGGCCGCAGCCCGTTCCCCCGGCACGTGAGGTGACGCTGTTGCAGCGCAAGGCGGAGCGTCACGGCAAGCGGCTCGGCAAGACCACTGGCTGGATCCACCGCGCCACGCTGAAGATGAAGGATGTGAATTTCGTCGGCGGCGTGAACTACGAGAAGATCGACGACGAGGGCCTGCATGTCAGCTTTGGTGAGGCGCGCGAGAACCCAACCGTGATCGCGGCGGACACTGTGGTGCTGTGCTCGGGCCAGCTATCCGAGCGGTCGCTGGCGGATACGTTGGAGGCACAGGGCACCGCCTGTCATGTGATCGGCGGGGCGGATCTGGCTGCCGAACTGGACGCCAAACGGGCCATCAATCAGGGCACACGGCTGGCCGCCTCGCTCTGAGCACACTCTGAGTTCCCAAAGAACAGGCGCGCAGGTTTTGCCCAACCCGCGCGCCTTTTTCGCGGCCTATGTGGCTCTCGCCTGCGGCTTAGGGTCGAGACAGGCCACCACATCTGAGGCAGCCATTGTCCTGATCCGTGACCACCCGGTCGATCAGAATGGTGACCCCGTCGCTGCCGCCAGTGTCGTTCCTGTCACTTAGGTTCAGTTGATACAGGCCTATGGGCAAATTAATCGGCAGGCTGACCGGCCCATGGGGCAGCGGGTCAGGGCCGAAAACCACCCCATCGACAGAAAGCTGGTAGCGCCCATCCGCCGGAATCCAGAGATTGAGATCAACAGGCGAGGATAGGATATCGCCATCCCGGGGTGCGAGGATCGCCGCGCCGGGTATCCGCGCCTCTTCCGCCCCAACCAGAGAGGTGGCGACAACCATGCAGATGACGGCACAGCCCCAGAGGCCTCGTCTGCGCGCCTCATGTTTCACGTGGCAACAGAGTCATGAACCGCGCGGGCATCGGTGGGAGCCTCATCACGGTTGGTCATGCCATAGTCGCGCAGCACGCCAGCCACCCGCAGGCGATAGTCGCTGAATACGGCCTCCCGCCCCTCGGTCTGGCCTGCGCGATGGGCGCTGAGGCAGCGCCAGTTGGCGACCGCCTCCTCGTCTTCCCAGAAGGACAGCGACAGCAGCTTGCCCGGTGTGGTGAGGCTCTGGAACCGTTCGACTGAAATAAAGCCCTCAACCTCCTGCAACAGCGGTTTCAGATCGGCGGCTATCTCCAGATAACGGTCCTTCGCCCCTTCCTTGATTTCAACCTCGAAGATAACGGCAATCATCCTGTGGATCCTTCCGGGTCGGAGACTTTTTTCAGCCAGGTGCGATCCTCGCGCAGGATAAAGCGGCGGTCCTGAGCGAAGGCATAGTTCTCGCGCCCCAGCGGGTCCGCCGCCAGCCGCGCGCGGTAGGCTTCGTACTCGGCAAGGTTTGCCACATCATAGATGCCATAAGCCAGCGTTGATGAACCTTCGTGCGGGGCATAGTACCCGATCAGATCAGCGCCACAGCGTGGGATCGCCTGCCCCCAATTGCGGGCATAGGTGGCGAAATCGTCCCGTTTGGTGGGGTCGATGTGATAGCGGATAATACAGGTGAGCATCAGAGGCGTCCTTTCTTGGAAAATACGCCCCCGATTTAGCAGCCAGAATGTGAGGAATGCTTCGCCCTGCACCGAAGTATCACGCCCGCCACACGGGCTTATTCAACCTTGATGGTGATCACTTCTGAGACGATGGGCGTCGAATGTGGGACGTGACCGTAGTCGCCCATCACCAGCTGCAGCGTATGCTCACCCGGAGCCAGATCCAGCGTGGTTTCGGTCTGTCCGCCACCAAAATGAATGTGGTTTTCATCCGAAGGCAGGCCGTAGGATAGTTCGTCTGCACCGTCTTCGCCCTCCCCCAGTGGCGGGCGGTCGATCAGTAGGTGGTGATGGCCGGTGTTTTCGGCCTCAGTCCCGGCTGGTGCCACCCCCATGCCGCGCAGGCCAAAGACCACGGTTACCGGTGCCGACACCACCTCACCATCCTTGGGGGTCACGAAATAAACCTCTGCCCCTTCCGGCGCCGGGGTTTCGCCACCCGCAAGGGCCGCAGAGACGGGCAAGGTACAGGCCACCACAGCCGCCAGTGTGGATCTGATCATCGCATTCATAAGATGTCCTCCCATTGACATAACCTCTTTCAACATAGTGGAAGCGGATGGGTTTTCGATCTTCCGTCGCGCGGGCAGGTGTTTCCAGCTGGTAAACTATGGGTGAATAACCTCGCAATTATCCCATCCCCGCCCCCTTCTTGCCCGATTTCACCGCGACAAATGAGGCAACCGAGATGGACAAGGACGCGAGTACTATGGATCGACTGACCGAAATGGAGGCCTTTGCCAATGTGGTGGATCAGGGCGGATTCACCGATGCGGCCAAGAAAATGGGGATCTCCAAATCGGCGGTGTCCAAACATGTGTCCAGCCTAGAGGCCCGTCTTGGCGCGCGGCTGCTGAACCGGACCACGCGGCGGGTGTCGCCCACGGAAATTGGTCTTGCGTACTACGACCGGGCGCGCCGGGTGCTGAATGATGCCGGGGAGGCGGATGCGCTGGTGACCTCGATGCAATCTGCGCCTTCGGGGCTGTTGCGGATCTCTGTGGCGACTGATTTTGGCGTCAACCACCTGTCGCCGGTACTGTCGGATTTCCTGCGTGATTTCCCGGATATCACCGTCAATATGGTGCTGAACAACCGCTATGTGGAGCTGATCTCTGAAGGGTTCGATATGGCCCTGCGCATTGGTGAGCTGGAGGACAGTTCCCTGCGGGCGCGCAAGCTGACGGAAACCACCAAGCGGATGATCGCCTCGCCCGCCTATCTGGAGAAATTCGGCCGACCGCAGAAGATCGACGATCTGAACATGCACAAACTGCTGCATTATTCGAACCAATCGAGCGGCAGCATGTGGAAGATCACCGCGCCGTCCGGCGAAAAACGGCAGGTGCGGACATCTGGCTGGCTGTCAGTGAATGACGGACAATCGCTGCTGAATGCCGCCATCTCCGGTCTGGGGATCGCCTATTTGCCGAGCTACCTCTATTCCGATGCCATGGCCGAAGGGTTGGTCGAGGACGTCATGCCCTCACTGCCGATGGAAACCCAGGGCATCTATGCGGTCTACCCTCCCGGCCGTTTCACCCAGCCCAAGGTGCGGGCCTTCATCGACTTCCTCGCCAATGCCTTTGCCGACAAGGATGGCATGACCTGGTGAGGCACGCCCCTTTGGGATTGGACAGGACCCGGCCGATGTGCCGGGTTTTCTGTATCTGTCCGACAGGCCGAGCGGGACCGCACCACATCACCGTCTGATCAGCACCGCCTCAACCCGGCGATTGGCCTCACGCCCCTCGGGGGTGAGGTTGGTGGTCAGCGGCGCCATGAACCCCGCACCGGCCACCGAAACCCGACCGGGATCAACAGCGCTATCGGCCAAAAGGCGGCGGCGAACCGCATCGGCGCGGCGTTCAGAAATCGCGATATTCTGCTCCAGCGATCCCACCGTGTCGGTATGACCCACCAAGAGCACATCGAAATCCGGGTTCTGAATCAGGAACTCTGCGAGAGCCGCAAGGCTATCATAGGGTTTGGCCCCCAGTGTCACGGCGCCGGTTTCAAATTCCAGATCCGCCAAGACCGCCCGCCCGTTGCGGCGTAGCCCGGTGATCAGCTCAGCCGCGCCAATGAGTGGCAGCGCGGTGGCCAGGGCTGCATCGGAGCTACCATCTACCGGGCTGCTACCATCTGTGATGATCGGCGGGCTGACACCTTCGGGCGTGACCTCAATCACCTGCACAAAGGTGGCGTTTCCGGAGCGCGAGACCAGCAGACTTACGATGCGGCCGTCGGGATGTTCTGCCGAGACAAAGCTGTAGTTGCCGATATCCACGGTCATGTCCGGGGCGGGGATCACCTCAATATCGAAACGGAAATCAAACCCGCCACAGCTGCGCGCGGGACATTGATAAAGCAGTTCGAAGCCGTTCTCGATCAATTGCGCACGCAGCGGTGCCAGCACTTGCAGCACCGTAGCATCACCGGAGATCCGCCAGCTGCGGCGCAGGATCTGCCCCTCGACCTGGCGTGCAGGCACGCCATCGTCGCTGGCAGGACCGAGCGGCACTGCGTAGCTGCCGAGGGCGGTGGCCCGTTCGGCGAGTTGGCGCGCACCGGCGGGCAGATTGATCCCCTGTGCGGTCGCCAGAGACGGCAGCGCTGCGCAGAGCAGCCCCGCCAAGGCAGGCATCAGCCAGCGGCCGGCAAGAACGGCACGGCGGGTCACCGGTGCTGCGCGTGATAGGCGTCGTTGGGCACCATGCCGGTGGCGCTGGCAACCCGATTGGACATGTTGAAAAACCCGGTGACATTGGCAATGTCCCAGATATCGCGGTCGCTGAACCCGTGGTCGCGCAGGGCTTGGCGGTCGGCCTCTTCAATCTCGGCACTGGCTTTGGTCACCTTTACGGCGAAATCCAGCATCGCTCGCTGGCGCGGCTCCAGCGGCGCGACGCGGTAGTTCATCACCAGCATCTCACCAAGCTTGGGATCACCTGACAGCTGGCGCACAGCGGCACCATGGGCCGTCAGGCAATAGAAACAGCTGTTGATAGCGGAGACCACCACCGCGATCATCTCGCGCTCCAGCTTTGACAACCCGCTGTCCGCCAGCATCAGGTCGTTATACATCCCGGTAAAGGCATTGAGCTTGTCGATGTCGAATGCATTGGCGCGCAGCACGTTGGGCACCATGCCGAGCTTATCCTGGCAGATGTCGAAATACTTCTGCGTCTCGGGCGGCAGCGGGTCCACCATCGGCAGGTCAAGCGCTGTGGGTGCGTCGGTGTCGCGTGTCATGGGTTACACTCCCTTTGGGTTGTGTCGATAGTGGTAACGTCCGGCGCGCTGCATGCCAAGTGAGGCATATAGACCGTTTGCCCCTGCGTTGGCTTCGGTGCAGAGAACTGCCAATTCGCGCGCGCCCTGATCGGCAGCCCATTGCCCAGCGCGGTGCATCAGCCAAACGGCCATGCCCTTACGGCGTTGATGAGACAGGATTTCCAGCGCGTGGACCATGGCGGTGCCATCGTGGATCGCGACAAAGCCGGTACCACCCGGCGCATCCTCACAGCGCCCCAGAAGCGATGTCTTTGGCCCCGCAGCCCGTTGCATCACGGCGAAGCGCTCGGGACCGATGCCGCCTGCGGCCCAGATCTCGTGCTGAATGGCCAGCGGCTCCCAAACGCAGAAGGCAGTGACCGGCGGGATTTCAACAGGGCACAGCAGGTCCACCGGACAGCTCCAGAGCACCACCGGATCCTTGATCACATAGCCGCGCGCGGCCAGCTGGGCGTCCAGTTCATCCTGCCCGTCGCGGATCATGAACAGATGATCCTGCCCCATATCGCCCATGACCTGTTCGGCGGCAGTGATTTCTGCCTCGCTAGCGTGGCCTGTAACCACGGTTGCTGCGGAGACACGGCTGCCGCCGCCAGCGCCCCGGCGCAAGGTTACCGGGCCAAGCTGCCGCAGTTCAGCGGCGGGCCATGTGTGGTCAGTGACGTCGTAATATTTGGGGTCGGTCAGAGAGTGAGTGGGCGTCAAAGATCAAGATCCCGTGCCAGCGCCGTGATCGCCGCATCCACCCGCGCGCCATCAGCGCCCCGAACCACCACATTGGCGCCAAAGGCCCCGTTTTGCTGGAACGGGTAACAACCGATGGAGAGGTCATCATAGGCCTCCGCAATGGCGGTCAGGATGGGGGCGATATCGCCCTCGCCGCGCTGCACCCGCAGGGTCTGCGACAAGAGCGGCGCGCCGCCGGTGAGCGTGGGCAGCACCGAGGCCACCATGGCCTGAAACACACTGGGCACACCCGCCATCACATGCACATTGCGCAGGGTGAAACCGGGGGCTGTGGAGACCGGGTTTTCGATCAGGGTCGCGCCATCGGGGATCCGCGCCATCCGCAAGCGGGCGGCGTTCAGCTCCTGCCCGGATTTATCGTAGTGAGCTTGCAGCAGCGCGCGGGCATCGTCGCGCACGTCCAGATGGGCACCAAAGGCCTTGCTGATGCAATCGGCGGTGATGTCGTCATGGGTGGGGCCGATGCCGCCGCTGGTGAAGACATGGTCGAACCCTTCCGATAGCGCCCTCACTGCCGTAATGATTGCCGCGTCATCATCGCTGATCACGCGCACCTCGCGCAGGTCGATGCCATGTTTGCTCAGCTCGCCGGCAAGATAGTACATATTGGCATCACGGGTGCGCCCGGACAGAATCTCGTCTCCGATCACCAGCATGGCTGCGGTTGGCATGGCGGCGGTTGGGGTTGCCATCTGCGCTCCTCCTCTTGATCCAATGATAGCGCAGGTATAGGCCCTGTGACATGCGCTTTCAAACCCCTCTCCTGCCCGCCGTGCTGATCCGACGCTACAAAAGGTTTCTGGCGGACTGCCAGTTGCCGGATGGGCGCGAGGTAACCGCCCATTGTGCCAATCCCGGATCGATGCTGGGGCTGGCCGAGCCGGGCTGCCCGGTCTGGCTGGAGCCAAATGACGATCCGAAGAAAAAGCTGAAATACGGCTGGCGGCTGGTTGAGGTTGCCGGCGGGGCGCTGGTGGGCGTGGATACATCGGTCCCGAACCGCGCGCTGAAACTGGCGCTGGAGGCGCGGCAGATTGCCGAGCTGGCCGCGTATGAAACAGTCCGGGCCGAGGTGAAATACGCCGAGAAAAGTCGCATTGATTTTCTGCTAAACCAGCCCGGTCTGCCCGATTGTTATGTTGAAGTGAAAAGTGTCACCCTGTCGCGTCAGACTGGGCTGGCGGAGTTCCCCGACAGTGTGACCGCGCGCGGGGCCAAGCATCTGGGCAATCTGGCGGACATGTGCCGGGCCGGACATCGCGCGGTGCTGCTCTATCTCGTGCAGCGCGAGGATTGTGATCGCTTTGAGATTGCCCGCGACATTGACCCCACCTATGCCGCCGCCTGGGATGCAGCGGCGGCAGCGGGTGTGGAACGATTGGTGATCTCCACCAGCATCACCCCGGAGGGTGTTGAGATCGCAGGTGTGATCCCGGCTTGATCCCTCAGGCAGCAGCCTCGTTGCGGTTTGCAGTCCTGTCCTGCTGATCGCCGTTTTCTGAAGCCTGCTGCGACGCATCGGGGCTTGCCTGAACCAACGTGCGGGTCGGGAACGGAATATCAATTCCGGCCTCATCCAGTGCTTCCTTCACTCGGCGTTTCATGTCGGCTTGGTACTGAAAATACTCCGCCGCATCGACCCAGACACGCACCAGGAAATCCACAGAACTGCTGTTGAGGTTATTGACCTGAATGAACGGATCCGGCTCTGCATGAGAGCGGCTGTCGGACATGATGGTGTCGCGGATCACCTGTTCGGCCCGCGCCAGATTGGCTCCGTAGCCTACACCAAAGGTCCATTCCGCGCGACGGGTGTCGAACTCAGAGTAGTTGGTGATCGTATTGCCCCAAACCTCGGAATTGGGAATGATCACCTTCAGATTGGAGAGGCTGGCGATCACGGTGTTGTTCAGGGTGATTTCCTTCACCGTGCCCATTTCGTCATTCACCTCAATGAAGTCGCCCAGTTTGAACGGGCGGAACAGGATCAGCATGATCCCGGCGGCCACATTGGACAACGCCCCCTGCATCGCCAGACCAATGGCGAGGCCGGCAGCACCGATGGCGGCGATAATAGAGGTGGTCTCAACCCCGAAGGTGTTGAGCACAAACAACAGCGCAAAGGCGAGGATCACATAACGTGCCAGATTGCCGAGGAAGTGGAACAGGGTCACATCAAGACTGGCGTGGCTGTCGCCGATCTGCACGATGCGGCGTTTTACCCAGCTGGCAACGATAAACCCGGCCAGCAAGATCACGATGGCGGCGAGCACGCTGCCCATGGCCTGGGCCAGAAACTCCAGCGTGACCAGATCGGCCAGCGATTTGCCGTTGTAGATTTCGGTCTGCATCAGGGCATTCATGCTGTCCATGGCTGCGGCGTCCTCCGTCGTGCGATTGCAATTCGTCAGAGAGAGCAACGCAGCTGCGTCGGAAAAAGTTCCCAGCGGGCGGTGGTGCCAGCTCTGGCCCTTTTGGCCCGAACAGCTTACATAGCTATGTCAAAGACACCCGATGGAGCCTCATCTGATGAGATCGAAAGACGGCCGCACCACAAAAGACGGCATTCGCATTTATGAGCCCGGCGATTTTGCCGGAATGCACGCGGCCGGGGCGCTGGCGGCCCGGATCCTTGACGATATTGCCGCCCATGTCGTGCCCGGTCAGACCACCGGTGAACTGGACCGGTTGATCACCCAGATGGTGGAGGACGCAGGCGCGACCTCAGCGACCATCGGCTACAAAGGCTATCAGCACGCCAGCTGCATCAGCGTCAATCACGTGGTCTGCCACGGCATCCCCGGTGACAAGCGACTGAAAGATGGCGACATCCTGAATATCGACGTCACGGTGATCGTCGACGGATGGTTTGGCGACACCAGCCGGATGTATGTGGCCGGCAAGCTATCCCGAAAAACCGAGCGGCTGATCCAGGTGACGCATGACTCCCTGATGAAGGGGATCGAGGCGGTGAAACCCGGCAACACATTCGGTGATATCGGCCACGCGATCCAGTCCTACGTCGAAGCGCAGCGCATGAGCGTGGTGCGGGATTTCTGCGGCCACGGTCTGGGTCAGGTCTTTCATGCCCCACCCAACGTGCTGCATTATGGTCGCGCGGGCTCCGGTCCGGTGCTGGAGGAAGGCATGTTCTTCACAATCGAGCCGATGGTGAACCTTGGCCGCCCAGAGACCAAGATCCTGGCCGACGAATGGACTGCCGTGACCCGCGACAAATCGCTGTCTGCGCAGTTTGAACATTCGGTCGGGGTGACGGCAGATGGTGCTGAGATCTTCACCCTGTCGCCTGCAGGCAAATTTCATCCGACCTACGGCTGAGACCGTATCGCTGAACGACAAAGGGGCGGGCCATCTGGCGCGCCCCTTTGTCGTTCAGCGATACAGATTGCCCACACCGGTATCAGAGCTTGCAGCGTTTGCGCTCTGCCAAAGCCACCAGTACTTCGTGACGCTCATTCGCGGCTTCAAGCGCCTGCTTGGCGTTGGAATGGTTGCCGATCACTGCGGGCCAGAACAACAACGCGGCTGCGATATTCTCGCCGGACATGCTCTTGCCCTTCTTGGCTTCTTTGCGGATTTCTTCCAACTGGTTCAACTGCACCGCAATTTCGGTACAGGTCAGCTTAGCATCCCCCACCTGCGTTTTGGTGACAACATCAGGCGATACGCAAGCCGATAGGGCCAAGGCGCCGGCGAGCGCCAGGCCGATGCGGAGATTGAGTTTCATATTGTATCCTACTTCAATTCTGAGCATCTGAAATGAGATGCTGAACGGGCCGAGAGATCGTTCGTTTCCCAGGCCGAATATGGCGAACATTGGCCCGTGTAAATCCTGCGGTCGGACTGTGGGGAGTTCCGCCAAGCAAAACGCATAGCTTGCTGTGAAAATGTCGCACTCTACCTGAGAGTGCCATCAGGGAAGCAGGCCAATCAGACGCGGGACGTCGGTCATGGTGGTAATATGCTCGGCGTTGTGCGGTGTGAGGCGGTGGCCCGTACCATGCGGATCAAAGCCAAGGCAGCGCATGCCTGCGCGGGCGGCGGCGATGGCGCCGTTTTCACTGTCCTCGACCACCAGACAATCACGCGCCTGCACATCGAAATGGCAGGCCGCCGCAAGAAAGAGATCCGGGTCCGGTTTGCCGGTCTTGAGCGTATGGGCCGAGAACATCGCGTGAGGATGGAACAGATCCCAAAGACCGTTCTGGCCAAGGGTGATGCGCATCTTTTCTTCGCTGCCGTTGGAGGCCACACAAAAGGCGATGCCCCGCGCCTGCAACAGCGCCAGAAGATCGGACACCCCCGGCACCAGATCGACCCCCTGCCGCAGACGGGTGTAGGTTTCCTCGTAGATTTCCGCGATCCAATCTTGGGGCAGGTCAGCGCCACGGGCGATGGCCTTGGTGCGGACATCTGCCATGGTGCCACCGACAAAGAGATCCATACATTCCGCGAGTGACAGCTGAAGCCCGTGGCGTGCGAGGTTGTCGACCAGCACCTGATTGCTAAGCGTTTCGCTGTCCACCAGCACGCCGTCACAGTCGAAAATCACCAGTTTCGGCGTGGGATATGTGATCGGCATGAAGTGCGTCCTTTGTGCTGATGCTCAGCTCTCGCGCCACAGGAGGGTAACATGCGTGTCACCGTATTTGCGGCTGTCGTGCAGGGTAAATCCTTCGGGAGGCTGCATGGGGCTGCTTTCTTCCCAGACGATGAGCGCATCCTCCGCCAGCCAGCCTCCTCTGGTGGCGGCTGTCAGTGCCTGCTCTCCCAGCGATTTGCCATAAGGCGGATCGAGAAACACCACATCACAGGGCGCGCCCTCATTGGTCGGCAGGCGGGTCGTATCGCGGCGGATGAGCCGTGCGCGATCTTTGATGCGCAGCAGCTCGATGTTCTTGGAAATCAGCCCCTGTGAGACCCGGCCATCATCAACAAACACCGCATCCGCCGCGCCGCGCGACAGCGCCTCTAGCCCCAAGGCACCGGTGCCCGCGAACAGATCCAGCACCCGCAGCCCGTCGAAATCGACCAGATGGCTCAACACGTTGAACAGGCTTTCGCGCACCCGGTCAGTGGTGGGGCGCAGATGGGCGCCTGCATCCCCCTTGCCCACGCTGGTGAGCGCGCGGCCACGGAAATCTCCGGCGATGATCCTCATGCGCGCAGGAGCGGTTTCAGATCCGCCTCAGGGTCAGCCACCACGGTTTTGTCGGCGGTGCGTCCCGCCTCGATCAGACGTTTGGCGACCATATAGGCGCGGGGATCATTCATTGCGTCCACCGCAACCAGCTGATCGCCGGTGTAGTACCAGAAGGACATGGTGCCATCCTGTCCCGCGCGGGTAACGACATTGTCGTAGCCGGTGTTGAGGCCCGCGATTTGCAGTTTGACATCATATTGATCGGACCAAAACCAGGGCTTCGCCACATAGGTTTCCCCTGCTCCGAGCATATTGCGGGCAGCGACTTCCGCCTGATCAATGGCGTTGGGGACGCTTTCCAGCCGGATGCGGCTGCCGCGATAGGGAAAAGACGCACAATCCCCCGCGGCCCAGATCGACGGATCCGATGTGTGCCCGTGTTCGTCCACCTTGATGCCATTCTCAAGCGTCAGGCCCGCCGCCTCTGCCAGATCACTTGCCGGGGTGATGCCGACGCCGACAATCACAAAATCCACCTCAACCGTTGAGCCATCGCTGAGCACAGCGCGTTTGACGGTGCCACCTTCACCCTCCAGCCGCTCCAGCCCGATACCTTCGCGAATATCGACACCATGGCCTGTGTGCAGGCTGCGGAAATAGTCCGACGTTTCCGGCGCAGCGACCCGTTGCAGGATGCGGTCGGCCATTTCCACCAGCGTGACGGAGACCCCACGTTTGGCACAGACGGCAGCGGCCTCCAGTCCGATGTATCCACCGCCCACAATCAACGTGCGCGCGCCGTCTTTCACGACGGGCGCCATGGCGTCTACATCTGCCAGATCGCGCAGCACGTAAACGCCGTTCAGATCACCACCAATTGCCGCAGGCAGACGGCGCGGGCTGGACCCGGTGGTGAGCGCCAGCTGGTCGTAGTGCAGCACCTCATCCGCGAGGGTGACGGTCTTCGCCGCTGGGTCAATGGCCTGCACCTGCTGACCCAGCTTCAGGGTGATATTGCTATCGGCGTAGAAACTCTCAGGGCGTAGATAGAGCCGCTCCAGCTCCATCTCGCCCAGCAGATAGGCCTTGGACAGGGGCGGACGCTGATAGGGGACGACCGGTTCGCTGCCGATCAGGCTGATTTCCCCGTCAAAGCCCTGCTTGCGCAGCTGAGCCACCAGCGCGGCGCCGGCCTGCCCTGCCCCGATCACGACGAAATGGGTCATGGTTCCCCTCTCTTTCTGCTGTCCCGGTCTGCGGCTGCTGGTTGTCACACGCCTCTGGCATGTCCGCTGCCCGACCCTATATGTGTGGGGATATAAAACACAATCACGGGAGAGGAACAGATCATGATTTCCGTTGGAGAGACCCTGCCTGAGGCGACACTGACCCGCATGGGGGCGGAGGGCCCTGAACAGGTGAGCATGGCGGAGCTGACCAAGGGGCGCACGGTTGCCATTTTTGCGGTGCCGGGCGCGTTTACGCCGACCTGCCATTCGGCCCATGTGCCCAGCTTCATCCGCAACAAGGACGCGCTGGCGGCCAAAGGCGTGGATGAAATTATCTGCATCGCCGGCAATGATCCCTTTGTGATGCAGGCCTGGTCGGAGGCCACCGGTGCAGGCACTGCGGGCATCACCATGTTGTCAGACGCCGAATGCGGGTTTACCGATGCGATCGGGATGCGGCTGGATGCACCTGCGGCGGGTCTGATCGGGCGGTCTCTGCGCTATGCGATGCTGGCGCGTGATGGCAAGGTCGAGGTCATGAACGCCGAAGACAATCCCGGCCAATGTGAGCTGTCTGCGGGCGAGGCGCTGCTGGACGCCATCGGCTGATCCGCATAGAACAATAGATAAAGGCGCGGAACCAAGCCGCGCCTTTGTCCTTTCATATCTGTCGGGTGGTGGCCGCCTAAAGGCTCTCCATCTTGCGCGCGAGTTTTGCATCAAGCGCGCTGAGGCCACCGACATCATGGGTGGTCAGAGTCACCGTAACGGTGTTGTAGACGTTGCTCCATTCCGGGTGGTGATCCCATTTTTCGGCCCAGATTGCGGCGCGCGTCATCCAGCCGAAGGCATCAACAAAACTGTCGAATTTATAGGTCTTGGTGATGGCATCGCGGCCGTCAACCACCTGCCAACCGGCGCTGAACAGCGGATCCAGCAGCGGGCCGCGCGTGGCGTCTGAGAGTTTCTCGGTCATTGTTGCTCCTCCACATGGGGTTTGCGGAACGGACCGTAGTCCGTCAGGATCTCGATTTCTTCTTCGATGGCGCCGCGTTCGGCCTCCAGATAGCGGGCAATGGCATCGGCAAATCCCGGATCCCCCACCCAATGCAGACTATGCGTTTGCGTCGGGAGATAACCGCGCGCCAGCTTGTGTTCCCCCTGCGCGCCCGCTTCGACCCGATCCAGCCCGCGGGCAATCGCCTGATCGATGGCCTGATAGTAACACAGTTCGAAATGCAGGCAGGGGTGGTGTTCGCTACAGCCCCAATAGCGCCCGTAAAGCGTGTCGCGACCTAGGAAATTCAACGCTCCGGCGACCGGCATCCCGTCACGCTCGGCGAG
The DNA here is from genome assembly GCF_000511385.1 of Phaeobacter gallaeciensis DSM 26640. Lineage (NCBI taxonomy): Bacteria > Pseudomonadati > Pseudomonadota > Alphaproteobacteria > Rhodobacterales > Roseobacteraceae > Phaeobacter > Phaeobacter gallaeciensis. The sequence goes on along the minus strand of NC_023137.1, from coordinate 491,965 downwards.
AATCAGCACCATATCGTCCGCCATGGTATCATGCGCGATGTCGAAAAAGGCGCGGCTGAGATAGGGCGACCCCCATTTGCGCGCGCCTGTGTCCTGATAGAAGGTCCAGAAGGCATCCCAATGTTCGGGGCGCAGATCGCTGCCGTGATAGGCATGGATCTCACCGCCAAAGCCCTGCGCCTGCGCGCGTTCCTTACGGATGGTCTTGCGCTTGCGTGACGAGAGTGCGCCAAGGAAATCATCAAAGCTGCCATAGCCGTCATTCAGCCAGTGGAACTGTTGCGTGACACGGGCCATCAGCCCCATCTCCGCCCCCATCTGCGCCTCATCCTCGGTGCAGAAAGTCACATGCAGAGAGGAGACGCGGTTGTCCGCTGCCAGTTGTACAGCTCCCTGCACCAGTGCTGACTGGCCCAGACCTTCGAATTCCGGCTTCACTAGGAAACGCCGCCCTGTGGCGGGGGTAAAAGGCGCTGCTATCTGCAGCTTGGGGTAATAGCGCCCGCCCGCCTGCTCGTAGGCATGGGCCCAGTTGTGGTCGAAAATATATTCGCCCTGGCTATGGGATTTGGCATACATCGGCGCACAGGCGATCAGAACACCGTCACGGCGCGCGGTCAGGTACTGCGGCTGCCATCCGGTGCCGCGCCCAACGGAACCACTCTCCTCCAGCGCGCTCAGAAAACGGTGCGTGGTGAAGGGATCCCGTGGGGCACCGCCGTCAGCGGCCTCGGGACAGGCGCAGGCATCCCACTCCTCAGCCGATAGCTGCGACAGCGCGCCGAGCACTTCGATTTCAATCTGCGCCTGTTCCATTTAGTTCCTCCGCGACAGACAGTATCTGGGTCCGCCGCGGATGGGATCAAGCCGGAATATCAGAAAGATAGCTCTCAAAGGTGACATTATGCGCGATTTTGCGCGCCTCCTTTTCCATTGCGGCAGAGGTCACTGTCCAGCACAGCACCGGCACACCATTGGCACGTAGTTCCGCGACGTGCGGGCTGGCGAGATCAGCCACCTCATGGCTGATGAAACAGGAGCCGGAGCGGTCAAAATCCGGGATTGCGCGCAGATGGTCGCAGACCTCCGCCGTCAGCTCGGGCCAATGCTCAACCCTGTAGCTGCTGGTGGTGAGGCCACGCGGCCGCTCGGGCGCCAAGCGCGCCAGTTCGACCACAGAATGCGGGTTGAATGACATCAGAGCGACCTCGCCCTTATAGTCCTTCAGTTGATCCGCAGTATCGACCTCCAGCGCGCCGATATTTGATCCCATATTGCCATCCTGATCCTTCAGCTCAATCAAGAGCGGCACGCGCCCATCAACCAGGTCGAGGACCTCGGCCAGATCCGGGATGCATTCACCATCACCGCCCTTGAGAGGGATGGCGCGCAGCTGGTCGCGGGTGTGATCCGCAACAAGCCCGGCCCCCTCAGCCAGCCGTTCCAGATTGTAGTCGTGGAACACCATGGCGCGCCCATCAGAGGACAGTTGCAGGTCCATTTCAATGCCATAGCCCGCTTCAATCGCCGCAAGAATGGCAGCGCGGCTGTTCTCCGGGCGACCATCGCGCACGTCGTGAAGCGCGCGATGGGTGATGGGCTGGCGCAGGAATGCGGCAGGCAGATCAGAGGTCATGAGATTTGGAACACGCCGTCGATTTCGACTGCCACACCCAGCGGCAGCGAGGGTGAGCTGACAGCGGCACGGGCATGACGACCAGCATCGCCCAGCACCTCAACCATCAGGTCAGACGCCCCGTTCACCACCTGCGGCTGGTCAGTGAAGCTGTCGGTGGAATTGACAAACGCACCAAGTTTGACAACGCGTTTCAAGCGGTTCAGATCGCCGTCACAAGCGGCTTTCAGCTGCGCCAGCAGCGCGATCGCACATTGGCGGGCGGCTTTTTGACCTGCGGCGACATCCATATCGGCGCCCAGTTTTCCGGTGATCAGACCCTCAGGCCCGGCAGAGATCTGGCCGGAGATATAGACCATATTATCGACCACCACATAGGGCACATAGTTGGCTGCGGGGGCCGGCGCGCTTGGCAGCTGGATGCCCAGATCTTTGAGTTTGGCTTCGATATCCATGGGTGTGGTCCTTTGTATCAGGTTTTGCCGAACGCTAACCGGGAAGCGGCAGGGCGGAAAGCAAAAAAACCGCCCCCGAAGGGACGGTTTTGCGACGCGGGGCACACTGGGCGGTGCCTTGCTGTTCAGCTTTCCCGGAAGGCGCGGACAAAGTAGTCCGCAAGCGGTTTGACCAAATAACCAAGCGGAGTTCGATCCGCGGTGCGGATATAGCCTTCAACCGGCATGCCGGGGATGAGAACAGTGCCCTCGGGCAGGGTCTCCAGCTGGCCGGGGTTCAGTTCTATTTCGGTACGGTAGTAGGACAATCCGCTGGCCTGATCCTCAAAAGCATCGGCGGAGACCTGTTTCACCGAGCCAAACAGCTCCGGTGTCGAGCGTTGATCCAGTGCAGGGAAGCGCAGGGTTACCGCCTGACTGACAAAGATCTGATCGACATCCGTGGGGGCCACCTGCGCGGCAATCACCAGCGGTCGGTCCTGTGGCACCAGATAGAGCACTGGATCCGCGGGCCGGATCACCGAGCGGGGCGTATGCACCTGCAGGCCATAGACGATGCCGGAGACCGGCGCCGTGATATCGAGCCGCGCCAGACGGTCCTTCAGTGCGCGGCGAGTCTCGGCCAGTTCCAACTCCTGATAGCGCAGATCACGCAGGCGGGTGATCGCCTCCTCGCGCTGCTGTGTGCCGAGTTTCAGGATCTCGATATCAATCTCGGTGATGCGCCCCTCGGCCTGCGCTTCGGTGGCGATCAGCTCGCCCAGCGACCCTTGCAGATCGGCCTCGGTCCGACGCAGGTTCAGAACGGTGCCGGCCTGCGCCAACCCACGGTCCAGCAGGGACTGCTGGTTGGCCAGTTCCTCCTCAATCAGGTCAAGCTGGGTGCGGCGCGAGGCCTGTTGAGCGCGGACGCCAGTGATCTGATCCTGGATCTGGGTGCGGCGCTTCTCCAACTGATCAATTTCCCGCGCAACGGAATCCTTGCGGGCCTGAAACAGGCGGACCTGCCCCTGCATCAGATCCGCCACCTCTGGCCGGATCTCGGACAGGTCGTGCAGTTCCGTGTCGAATTCTACCGTCTCGGCGCTGTCACGTTCCGCATCAAGACGGGCGCGGCGGGCCATCAGCTCAAACAGCTGCCCTTCGGTGATGACCAGCTGCGAGCGCAATTCCTTGGCATCCAGACGCAGCAGGACTGCCCCCTCGGCGACGGTATCGCCCTCCTCCACCAGAATTTCCTGCACGATGCCGCCATCCAGATGCTGGACAACCTGCCGGTTGCGGTCGACCTCAATCCGGCCTGAGGCAACAACCGCGCCGGCAATCGACGTGGCCACGGACCATGTGCCAAAACCAGCAAGCAGGATCAGCACCCCAATCAGCCCGATGATCAGCGGGCGGCGGGCCGACCAGGCATTGGTCTCGGATTTGCTCTGGTTCATCGCACACCTCCCGGCGCTGCCTGTTGAATGCTCTGGTGGTTGGAGACCATTTCGCGCAGGACCTTATCCTTTGGTCCAAAAGCGGTCTGCACCCCCTGATCAATCACCAACAGCAGGTCACATTCCTGAATGGCGGCGGGGCGATGGGCCATGATCAGCACCGAATGGCCCTCGGCCTTCAACTGCTTGATCGCCCGGTTCAGCGCCACGGATCCGTCGTTATCGAGATTGGAGTTTGGCTCATCCAGAATGACGATCACCGGATCATCATAAAGAGCGCGCGCCAGTGCGACCCGCTGCATTTGACCACCGGACAGACGTCCTCCCCCGGCGGTGATATGGGTGTCGTAGCCATCGGGCAGATGCACGATCATGTCATGGGCGGCGGCTTTCTTCGCGGCGGCGACCACTTTGGCGGAATCCGGGTTGGGAGACAGACGCGCAATGTTCTGCGCAATGGTGCCTTCAAACAGCTGCACCCGCTGTGGCAGATAGCCAATGTTCTGGCCCAACACCTCTGGTGCATATTGATCGAGCGAAGCCCCATCTAGCCGGACAGTACCTGCCGCCGGACGCCAGGCCCCGGTCAGCGCCCGTGCGAGGGTGGATTTGCCCGAACCGGACGGCCCAATCACGCCGATGGCCTGCCCCGGTTGCACGCGAAAGCTGACATTACGCAGCTGCGGGCGGTTATCGCCAGGGGGCACCACGGCCAGCGCCTGTACCTCCAGATTGGCGGTGGGCTTGGGCAGTTCGGTGCGCTCGACCTCCTCCGGCACCTTGTCGAGCAGCTCAGCGAGGTTACGCCAGCCTTTGAGCGCGCGCTGCACCATCGCCCATTGACCTAGCGCCAGTTCGATTGGTGCCAACGCCCTGCCCATGAGGATGGAACCTGCGATCATCGCCCCGGCAGTAACTTGATTCTGCAGTACCAGATAGGCGCCCAGACCCAGCATTGCCGATTGCAGGAACAAGCGCAGGGTTTTGGTCAGCGTGGTGAAGCCTCCCCCGACATCACTGGCGGTGACACTGTCGACCAAGGCGGCGTCACGGCCCGCCTTCCAGCGTTGAAAGGCCGCGCGGCGCATGCCCATCGACTGGATCATCTCCGCCTCGGTACGGATTTCCTCCGACATAAGGTTGGCGCGATGGCCGGACATGCCCGCCTGCATCTGCGGGCGGCGCGACAGAAACTGGTTCAGCACCGCGATGGCAATCAGAACAGCGCCGCCACCAAGGGCGAGCAGCCCCAGCCAGGGATGAAACAGGGCAATGCCAAAGAGGAAGATCGGCGTCCACGGCAGGTCGAATGCAGCCCCAAGCACCGGCGAGGCGATCAGCCGCTGTACAGACTCCAGATCGCTGAGGCCGGTCTGGGCCACCGGATCAGGAGCCACCGCCGAGCGGCGGATCATCGCGTCAAACACCCGCTGGTCAAGCCCGGCCTGAAACCGTGCACCGACACGCGCCAGAATGCGGCCCCGCGCGTAGTCCAGAACCCCCATCGTGCCATAGAGAAACACCACCAGAAGCGAGAGCGCGATCAGGGTTTCCACCGACCGGCTGCCAAGCACGCGGTCATAAACCTGCATCATGTAGAGTGGACCGGTCAGCATCAGCATATTCACAAAGAAACTGAAAATACCGACCGACCAATAGAGGCCACGGCTGCGGCGACGATGTGCGCGCAGCTCCTCTATTCCGGATTTATGAGAGGTTTTCGTCATGAGAGGTCTGCAATTCCCTATCGATATGCCCTATGTATCAGCCACGCGCGCAGAAAACTGAACCTTCACATGTTCCAAATCTGCCACAACAGTGTAAACAAGCTCAGTCTCTGACTAGGCAGAGACGAGAAACATTATAAGTGGGTCAGATATGCCCACAGCAGACAGATTGGACACCGAAGCGCATGACCTTCCCGCTGCGACCTTTTGTATTGATGGCCCTGGTAACTGTTACGTCGGCACTGGCAGGCTGTGCAACCCAAGATAGCGTCTCCCGCAACTCGGGTGAGGTGTTTGATCCTTATGAGAACACCAACCGGTCGATCCATAACTTCAACCGCGGTGTTGACCGCTTTGCCTTTCGCCCGGCCGCCAAGGGCTACGTGGCGGTTGTCCCTCCGGATATGGTGAAGAGTTTCAATAACTTCGCTGAGAACCTGTCGATGCCGGGTCAGGCGGTGAACGCGCTGCTGCAAGGCAACCTGAAGGAATCCGGCATTGCGCTGTCTCGGTTCGTGGTCAACACGATCTTTGGCATTGGTGGCCTTGGCGATCCGGCGTCGGATTTCAATATGCCGCGGGTGGATACGAATTTCGGCGAAACCCTGCATGTCTGGGGCGTTGGCGAAGGCGCCTATGTCGAACTGCCGTTCTTTGGCCCGTCAACCGCACGCGACGGTACCGGCATTCTGGTTGATTTCTTCACCAACCCGATCAGCTACGCTCGGCATAATCCAGCCGACAACATCGGCGTCTACGCCGAGGTGGTGCGCCGTCTGGGGGATCGTGGCACATATTCCGACACCATCGACTCGATTTTGTATGAGAGTGCAGACAGCTACGCACAGGCGCGGCTGATCTACCTGCAAAACCGCCGTTTTGAGTTGGGCGGCGATCAAAGCGAATACGAAGGGGTCTATGGCGACCCCTATTCAGATCCGTATGAGGACATCTATGCCGAGTAATTTTCTGACCCGCCGCAGTTTTCTGGCCACTGGCGCTGCTTTTATTGGTTTGGCAGCCCTGCCGGGTAAACTTCTTGCCCTGACCGAGTCCGGCGCGCGTAATCTTGTGGGCAGCGTCGTGGGGGATATCAACAAAGTCATCGCCTCCGGTAAGTCCGAAGGCGCGATGATCCGCGACTTTGAAAAAATCTTCGTGCGCTATGCGGATGTGAACATCATGGCGCGCTATGCCTTGGGTGTGGACGCCCGCCGTGCCAGCGCCTCGCAAATGCGGGCCTTTTCCGGCGCGTTCCAGAGCTATATCGCCCGCAAATACGGCAAGCGGTTCCGTGAGTTCATCGGCGGGTCCGTCGAAGTGCAATCCGCGCGCAAGATCAAAGCCGGTTATGAGATCAAGTCGTTGGCGAAGCTGCAAGGTCAGGCCCCATTCGAGGTGACTTTCCTCGTGTCGGATAAATCCGGGCGCGATAAATTCTACAATATGTTCATCGAAGGCGTGAATCTGCTGTTGACCGAGCGGACCGAGATCGGCGCCATCCTTGACCGCAACAAGGGCGACATCAACAAGCTGATCGCCGAGCTGAAGCGGTTGAGCTGAACGGCTGACAACGCCGCACCGAACAGAAGAAGGGGCCGCTCGGCCCCTTTTTCATGTCAGATTTCACCGCAGAGGCAGCACTGAACAGCATTTGCGTACCGCGCCATCTTCTGTTCGATAGGTTTGAAACCCCATCGCATCATAATACGCCTGCGCCCTGAGGTTGTCGGCACCGATGGTTGCCTCGATCCAGCGCAGCCCAGCTGCTTGGGCCGCACGTAGGTTGTGAGCGAAAAGCGCCTGCCCGATGCCCTGCCGCCCCATATTGAGCCGCACATAGGTTCCAATAATTCCCCAGCCCGGTTCAACCTCATAGGCGTTACCGAGAACCGCCAATCTGAGAGACTGAAACCCGACAATCCCCTCAGGACCTTCGCAGATGGCACAGTCGATACGGTCAGGATGGCCGACATAAGCGGCCAGCACATGTGCGGGGTCTCCGGGGCGGGTGCTGTTCCAATCGGTCAACACCTCCGTCAGCACCATGCTCATCCCGGTTTCGTCACCGGGACGGGCTGATCTGATGGTCAGATGGTCCGCTAAGGGCATGTCTGATCAGTTCCCGAAGATATCGCGCAGAAGGCCATCCACCGCACGACCCAGCTCCTGTCCGACATTGGGGCGCTGGCGGCGTTGGGGTTGTGGTCGCGGCGGCGGGGCGATGGGTTTGGGGGCAATCATCGGCAGGGGTTTGGGGGTCAGCCCATCGTGCACCCGTACCATGACTTCGCGCCAGATATCAGCGGGCAAGCCGCCGCCCGTCACACCGGAGAGTGGCGTGTTATCGTCGTAGCCCATCCAGACACCGGCCACGTAATCAGCGGTGAAACCAACGAACCAAGCATCGCGTGCGGCCTGAGTGGTGCCGGTTTTGCCGGCAGCCTGCCAGCCGGGGATCTGGGCGCGGCGACCGCTGCCTTGTGAGACCACCTGCTCCATCATCCAGATCAACTCCCGCGCAGCCTTGGTCTGGATCACCCGCTCCCCAAGACCACCACTGGCCCCCATCATGGGTGTATTGTCACCGATCAATGTCAGCTCCGTCACCCCGTAAGGGGTCACCGACGAGCCACCGTTGAGAATACCCGCATAGGCACCGGTCATATCAATCAGCGTGCTTTCAGATGCGCCGAGCGCAAGTGCAGGACCCGCAGCCAGTTCACTGTCCAGCCCAAAGTCACCCGCGACGCGGCGCACCAGATCGCGGCCCACGGCCTCGGAGACCTTCACGGCCGGGATGTTCAGCGAGTCGCGCAGAGCCCGCGCCAATGTCACCTCACCGTAGAATTTACGGGTGTAATTCTTCGGGCACCATTGACCAGAACCCGGCACATCCAGGCAATATTGCGCGTCCAGAACCCGGTCGAGCGGTGAATACCCCAGTTCCAACGCAGTGGCATAAACAAAGGGTTTGAAGGCCGAGCCGGTCTGACGCTTGGCCTGGGTGGCGCGGTTGAACACGCCGGAGACACGAGACTTACGCCCGCCCACCATGGCGCGGACCGCGCCATCCGCGCTCATCACCACGATGGCGGCCTGTGCCTTCGATCCCTTGCGGACCTTGGTGTCAAACACATGGTTCAGCGCGTCCTCGGCGGCGCGTTGCAGGCGCTGGTCGATGGTGGTGCGGATCACCACATCTTCGGTTGTCTCGCTGCCAAAGAAGTCCGGGATGGTATCCATCACCCAATCGGCAAAATAGCCCCCCGCACGGGCGGCGGCGGCCTCACTCAGCACGGCAGGACTGTTCTGGGATGCACGCATCTCAGCCGTTGTCAGATAGCCCTGTTCCTGCATCAGCCGCAGCACGGTGGCGGCACGATCCTGCGAGCGTTGCAGGTTGTTGGTTGGCGCCAGCGTCGATGGCGCGGTCAGCAGACCTGCCAGCATTGCCGCCTCTGCGGCATCGACCTGATTGGCCGATTTGCCGAAATAGCGCTGCGCTGCGGCCTCCGCACCATAGGCGCCGCCGCCCAGATAGGCGCGGTTCATATAGATCGAGAGGATTTCATCCTTGGTGTATTTGGCCTCCATCGCCATCGCGAAGATGGCTTCCTTGGCCTTGCGCCAAAGCGAGCCTTGGCGGCAATCGCGCTCATAGGCGCGCTCGCTCTCCCATTCTGTGGGATCATAGACCACACCAAGACAGAGCAGTTTGGCGGTCTGCTGGGTGATGGTGGAGCCACCATGGCCAGACAGGGGCCCACGCCCCTCTCGCAGGTTGATACGCACCGCACTGGCGACACCGCGGGGCGACACCCCGAAGTGGCGGTAGAACCGTTTGTCCTCGGTCGCGACGATGGCGTTTTTCAGGTAGGGTGAGACCGTCTCACTGGTGACCACGCCACCAAATTGATCTCCGCGCCAGGCAAAGACCTCACCGTTGCGATCAGTCAGAGTGACGGAGCCGCGCGCCCGGCCATCCAGCAAGGTCGCGGCTTCGGGCAATTTCATGTAGTGATAGCCCACCGCCAGCGCCACCAATGCGGTGGAGATCATGCCGACGCGCCAGATGAACCCCCAAGCAAGCCGGAACGCCCAGCGGAATGGCGCCAGGATCAGCACAAGCATCCGCCCCAGCAGCGTCTTGGGCTTTCTCGGTTTGCGTGGACCTTTGCCACCGCCGCCCTTGCCTCCGGTTTTTCCACCAGCCTTGCCACCGCTACCGAACAGGCCAAACCAGCCGGATTTGCGCCGTGTCGTGGTGGATTTTGGCCGTGGTTTGGCCTTGCGCGCGGAGGGTTTTCCTTGCGTGCCGCGCCCCGCTGTCGCGTAGCGCTTGTCTGCGACCAGAGGTCGGCGCCGCGGTCCTTGTGCCATCTTCCAGATCCTGCCCGGTTTGCCCGTTTTGCGGACAATACCCCGTCCGCACCGGTTTGTTGAGGGGCAGTTTGACAGCAATTCCCCTCTGCAAGCCGGGTGTTTTTTAAGCGCACCAGCAAAAGACCGCCTATTTTTTCACCGTCCCGCTGCGGCAGCCCCCTGAAACTGCCCTCAAAACGTTCCACCGACTCGGTTCTGCCGATTTGCTGCACCTGCAAACAGTTCAGGCGCTCTCATCACGCGCCGTCATCATGACAGGGGTTCAGGGATGAAAATGATCATAGCAACCATCAAACCGTTCAAGCTGGAGGAGGTCCGCGAAGCGCTGACATCCATCGGCGTGTCCGGGCTGATGGTCACGGAAATCAAGGGGTTTGGCGCCCAGTCAGGCCACACAGAAATCTATCGCGGTGCGGAATACGAGGTGAATTTCGTGCCGAAAATGCGGCTCGATCTGGTGGTGCCCTCCGGACTCGCTGACCAGGTGGTCGACACCATCACCCAGACCGCCCGTACCGGCAAAATCGGTGACGGCAAGATCTTTGTTCTCGACGTTGAGCAGGCAATCCGCGTGCGCACCGGCGAAACCAATCACGACGCGCTGTGAAAACGCGCAAAGGAAGGAAATAAGTTATGCGTAAATCACCCCTCTCCCTTGCGGTTGTGACGGCGGCGCTGGCGCTGCCCGGCCTCGCCGTTGCACAGGAGACCGCAACTGCGGCGCCTGCCGGTGCTGCGGCAACCGATACCGTGTTTATCCTCAACTCGCTGCTGTTTCTGGTGGGCGGTTTCCTTGTGTTCTGGATGGCGGCCGGGTTTGCCATGCTGGAAGCCGGGCTTGTCCGCTCCAAGAATGTCACCATGCAGCTGACCAAGAATGTGGCGCTGTTCTCGCTCGCGGCGATCTTTTACTATCTGATTGGCTACAACCTGATGTATCCGCTGGGCACCTGGTCGATTGAAGGCGTGCTGTCAGGTGTCTGGGGGCCGGGCGTACTGGAAGCGGTCGGCATCACCGCTGAGCAGGCGGATGATTACTCCTATGCCTCCACCGGGTCTGATTTCTTCTTTCAGTTGATGTTCTGCGCGACCACCGCATCGATTGTGTCCGGTACAATGGCGGAGCGGGTGAAGCTCTGGCCGTTCCTCGCCTTTGTCATTGTGCTGACCGCCGTGATCTACCCGCTGCAAGCGAGCTGGAAATGGGGCGGCGGCTTCCTGGATGAGATGGGGTTCCTCGACTTTGCCGGCTCTACTGTGGTGCATTCCGTGGGCGGCTGGGCTGCGCTGACCGGCGCGCTGATCCTTGGCCCGCGTCTGGGCAAATACAAGGCAGGCAAAACCATCCCGATGCCCGGCTCAAATCTGGCACTGGCCACATTGGGCACCTTCATTCTGTGGCTCGGGTGGTTTGGTTTCAACGGTGGATCGCAGCTGGCGATGGGCACCGTCGGCGATGTGGCCGACGTCAGCCGTATCTTTGCCAACACCAATGCCGCTGCGGCAGGTGGTGCGGTTGCCGCCCTGCTGCTGACCCAGCTGCTGTTCAAGAAGCCGGATCTTACCATGGTGCTGAACGGCGCGCTGGCTGGTCTGGTGTCGATCACCGCTGAGCCGCTGACCCCGAGCCTTGGCATGGCGACCGTGATCGGCGCTGTTGGTGGTGTGATCGTGGTCTTTGTGGTGCCAATGCTGGACAAGATGAAGATCGACGATGTCGTCGGCGCCATCCCGGTGCATCTGGTTGCCGGGATCTGGGGCACCCTCGCGGTGGTTCTGACCAACCCCGAAGCGAGCCTCGTCACCCAGCTGACCGGGATCGTGGTGATCGCGCTCTTTGTCGCGATCTCCTCCGCTGTCGTCTGGCTGATCCTGCGGGCTGTGACCGGGATCCGGGTTGGTGAAGAAGATGAAGTCAATGGTCTGGATATGGCGGAGTTGGGGATGGAAGCCTATCCCGAATTCTCCCCCAGCTGACCCGACCACCGACTGAAACGTCGATGCGGCTCCCGGAAACGGGGGCCGCCTTTGTGTGTGGCACTACCTTCCGATCGCAGCCAAAAGTTTTTTGAAGACTTTTGGCCAGACTTTTAGAAATCTGGGACCACGCCGCGAAAAAGCGCCCCGCTGTGGCGGAGCGCTTCATGTCAGTCTGGTTTGCTTAGCGTCAGACGCCGGCGTCGACAATCGCCTGAGCCAGGATCGGCACAGTCTGCGTGTTCAGGCCTGCGATATTCATGCGGCTGTCGCCCACCATGTAGATGCCGCTGTCGGCCCGCATCTTCTCGACCATCTCCGGCGTGGTACCAAGCAGCGAGAACATCCCCCGGTGCTGGGCGAGGAAGCCAAAGCGGTCAGAGCCGGTGAGGCGCTGCAATTCATCCGCAAGCTGCTGGCGCAGGGCCAGCATACCCAAACGGGTCTCTTCCAGCTCTGCGGCCCAATCGGCGCGCAACGCGTCGTCATTCAGGATCATTGAGACCAGACGCGCGCCGTGATCCGGCGGGAAGGAGTAGTTCTGGCGATTCAGAAAGGCCAGGGTCCCCTGGTTCAGCGCCTGTGCGCCGCCGTCCTGGGAGACCGCCATCAACAGGCCGGTGCGCTCGCGGTAGATGCCGAAGTTCTTGGAACAACTGGCCGCGATCAGACATTCGGGCGTGTTGGCCGCCACATAACGCACCCCCTGTGCGTCCTCTTCCAGACCGTCACCAAAGCCTTGATAGGCAATGTCGATCATTGGGATCAGACCACGTTCGTTCAGGATGGCCACGACTTCCTGCCACTGCACCATATTGAGGTTGGCACCGGTCGGGTTGTGGCAGCACCCATGCAGAAGAACCACGTCACCTTTGTTCGCGGTCTTCAGGTCCTCAATCATGCCATCAAAATCGACGCCGCAGGTGTCGCGGTCGAAATAGCGATAGGCAACAGTTTCGATGTTCAGATAGTTCAGGATCGAAATGTGGTTCGGCCAGGTCGGGTTTGATACGAAAACACGTGCGCCGGGGTTGGCCATCTTGATCAGTTCAAAGGCCTGACGCACAGCGCCGGTGCCACCGGGGGTGGCCGCAGCAGCGACATTGCCGCGCGCGACACTGTCGGCAAGGATCAGCTTGATCATGGCGTCCGAATAGGCCGGATCTCCAGCCAGACCAACATAGGATTTGGAGGTCTGCTCTTCCCAGAGCTTATGCTCTGCCGCCTTGATGGCGCGCATCACCGGGGTCACCCCTTCGGCGTTTTTGTAGACGCCGACGCCGAGGTCGATTTTGCTGTCACGCGGATCGTCGCGGAACATCTGCATCAGCGCCAGGATCTTATCGGCTGGCTGGGGTTTCAGGGCTTCGAACATCAGGCTTCTCCGGTTGCAACGGGCAGTGTCGGGAAGGCGCCCCACTCCGTCCAGGAGCCATCATAAAGCGCATGATCGGTCTTGCCGAAACGCTCCATGGCGAGGCTAAGGACAGCGGCGGTGACACCTGACCCACAGGTGGTGATGGCTGGTTTGCTGAGATCAACGCCGGCCTTCTCAAACACCGCGCGCAGAGCGTCCGGCGATTTCATGGTCTGATCGGCGTTCAACAGCTCCGTATAGGGCACGTTCCGGGACCCGGGAATGTGACCTGCACGCAGGCCTTCGCGAGGTTCGGCCACGGCACCCTGAAAACGCTCTGCCGCGCGGGCGTCGATAATCTCGTGATCGCCCAGCTTGGCGGCGGAGGAGACCTGTGTCACGTCACGCAGCAGGTGGTTCTGGACCCGAACGGTCATATGCCGGTCGCGGATCACCGGCGGCAGATCTTCCACCGGGTTGCCCTCGGCCTGCCACTTCGGCAGACCACCGTCGAGAACCGCGATATTGGTCTGCCCCATCAGGCGGAACAGCCACCACACCCGTGCCGCTGAGCGCAGACCAGTGCCATCATAGACCACAACCTGATGGCCATCACCGACCCCCATGGCCCGCAGGCGGGACATGAATTTCTCCACCGGTGGGACCATATGAGGCAGGTCAGAGCGGTTGTCAGCGATATCGTCGATGTCAAAGAAGCGCGTGCCGGGGATATGGGCTGCGTTATATTCGGCCTTAGGATCGCGGCCTTCGTGTGGCATGTACCAAGATGCGTCGAGGATCCGCAAATCCGGGTCCTTCAGATGCGCAGCAAGCCAGTCTGTCGACACAAGCGTTTTAGGATCGTCCAACGTTTCCGTCTCCCCTCATATGTGCTGAGGCATCCGTACAACCGTGCGGGCAGAGTCGCAAGAGAGCCCGGACCCGCAGCGCAATAATCTATCCCACTGGTCGGTGTCTGTTACCCCGCATGGCCTGAATCGGCGTTCTTTAGCGGACCACCCGCAGGTGTGGCGGTTGATCGCCCCTCGCGCTGGTCTGCGGCCTCTCAGCCGGCTGCGACTTGCCCGCCGGAAACCGATCAGCAAAGGACAGCGCGGCGCGGATCACATGCGGATCCATCCAGCCGCCCGACAGATCCGCAACTGCGTCCCGCGCCGCCGGGGTCTCATCACGACGCATATGATGCAGCATCCGCAGAAACGCCGCCTCGTCCGAAGTCACCACTGTGCGTGTTTCCAATGTCAGCGCGTCATGTCCCACGTAGTGATCACCACGCAGGTCGTGCAAGCAACGCACCACCTTGAACAGCGCATGTGCGACCGCCAGCCCAAATGTCTCGCCCCAGCGTTCAGCGGCGCTGCGATAGGCCAACTGCCAAGCCTGGCTCTGCGGCGTCTGAAGACAAGTGGTGAAATGGCGCAATTGCGGCAGCAGGGCCACCTCAAACATATCAAGTCCCAAATCCGCCAACGCGACCTCGTCTGGTGAAACAGTCGCAGCGGAGGGGGCGACAGCTAGTGTCTGGTCTGGGGTCTGCGGCTCAGAAATCGGCATGTGCATCATCCTCTTTCAAACAGGAACAAGAAGGATGCCGGGCCTGACCGAGGGATGAGTCTGCTGGGTGCGGCTTATCTGACTTATTCAGTCAATTATTGCAATGCGCAACCCTGACGACGGTGTCACAGCCATAGCCGAGGATCGTTGCACGGCACCTTTGATGCCGCTCTGCGGGGCGCAGCCAATCAGCCGTGGTCTTTCAGCAGGCGCTGCTTCTGACGCGACCAATCACGCTTAGCCTCGGTCTCGCGCTTGTCGTGATTTTTCTTACCCTTGGCAATGCCGATCTTGATCTTGGCCAGCCCACGATGGTTGAAATACATCACCAGCGGCACCAAGGTCATACCCTTGCGTTGGGTTGCATTCCACAGGTTCGACAGCTCCTTACGCGACACCAGAAGCTTACGGCGGCGGCGTTCTTCATGTTTGAACATCTTCGCCTGCTCATACGGCGCGATGTAGGAGTTCACCAGCCACAGCTCGCCATCATCCACAGTCGCATAGCTTTCGGCGATATTGGTGCCGCCCACGCGCAGGGATTTGACCTCGGACCCTTCCAGAAGGATCCCGCACTCCAGATCGTCTTCAATCGCATAGTCGAACCGCGCGCGGCGGTTTTCTGCGATCACTTTGTAATTCGGGTCTGATTTTTGCTTGGCCATGGGGCGCAGATGTAAGGTGCCGGAGACCGAGGTGCAAGATGGTGATGCAGATGAGAGGCCGACCTCAGGCTACCTGACGGCGATTGCTGCGCATCAGGGTGAAGCCACCGCTGACCACAATGACGGCGCTGCCGATCAGGGTCCACATATCCGGACGCTCATGGAAGACCACGACCCCCAACACCATGGCAAAGATCAACCGGGTGTAGCGGAACGGCGCCACGACAGAAATTTCACCAACCCGCATCGCCCCGGTCAGCGCCTGATAGGCCACCACCCCCACCAGCGTTGCGGCGACCAAATCAATGGTGGTCTCTACATCCGGCACCTGCATCGGCGCCCCAAAGGGCAGCGCGATCAGCCCGGCCACCACCAGCATGGCAAACCCCGCCAGCCCCAGATGGGCGTTGGACAGCCCCGCTGGCGCTGCCCGCGTGGCCAGATCGCGCCCGGCAAACCCCAGCGTGCCCGCCACCGCAAAGAGTGAGGCCAGCTCAAACCCGCTGGCTCCGGGGCGCAGGATCATCAGAACCCCGATGAACCCAGCCGCAATCGCCAGCCAGCGACGGATACCAACCTTTTCGTTGAAAAACACCACCGCCCCGGCAGACACCACCAGAGGCGTGGCCTGAAGGATGGCCGAAGCCGACGATAGAGGCGTAAACGCAATGGCCAGCGTAAAGCAGAGCCGCCCCGCGACCTCTGCAACCGAGCGCACCAAAAGCGCGCGCGTGTAAAACACCGGGGTCCACAAACGATGCCCCTGCGCACGCGCCAGGATCGCAAAAATCACCATCCCGCCGGCGCCGAACAGGATCAGAATTTGACCTACAGGTAAGCTGCGGGCGGCGGACTTGATGAACATGTCTTCCAGCGCAAAGGCCGCCATGGCCAGCACCATCAGGAGGCTGCCGCGCAGTGTATCCATGGATCAAATCGCTTTCCTGTGAGCCGGAAAATACCCCGGCGATGGGTCATAAAAGATCGGTATTCGCACGCTCCCCAAGGCGGGAACGGCGCTGTGTAACAGTGCAAGAATTAGGCAGGCCGCGACTGCGGAACAAGCCACATAGCTGCGGCGAATTGATCCGCCAGAACAGCCTAGGGTCAGGACCCTAGTCAGTGCGACCTACACGACGATAGTGATGCATATTCAGGAAAGCCGCCCCACTGTCGCCGCTGCGGTAGCCATGCGGCTGGTCGGCCGCGAACCGCACCCCCTGGCCAGTCTCCAACGGCATCCAACCGCCATCCCGCAGCACCTCCATGGCGCCCTCCAGCACAAAGACCTCTTCAGTGACGCCGGTATCATGGGGCTGCGACTGATGCGACTGGCCGGGTCGCAGGCTGACATGAAACGTCTCCGCCCCCAGCACCGGATCGAAGGGAAACACCATTTTCACCGCGATGGAGCCGGGAAACTGCACCGAGCGAAAGCTGCGGCCACTGCTGCCTTCGGGCTGCGAGGCGTCACCAATCAGCGCTGTCAGAGGCAGGTGGAACCCTTTGGCGATTTTCCACAGCGTCGCAATCGTCGGACTTGATTCGCCCCGTTCGATCTGGCCCAGCATCGCCTTGCTGACCCCCGTGACCTCAGCGGCTTTGGACAGGCTGAGCCCTGCATCCTGACGAATATCCCGCAAATTCAGAGTGATGCCTTCTTCGCTCATTGTGCTGCCCGTCGCTTTTCTGTCGGTCACACGGCGTTTCAAGCCGCTGCTCAAAAAACACTTGTGCGTTATAACGCACAAGCAGTACTGTGCGCTATAACGTACACTCCTCCGATCTCTAGCGGATCCGCGATCTCAGGAAAACCCGGATGCTCAATTCCTTGAAACTCTCCCATATTGTTGCAGGCGCGGTTGCCGTGCTGGTGGGCTACACCGGGTCCGTCGCGATCATCTTTCAGGCCATTGAGGCTTCAGGCGCCAGTCAGGCACAGGCCAACAGCTGGATGCTGGCGCTTGGGCTTGGCATGGGGCTGAGCAGCCTCGTTCTGTCGCTGATGTATCGCATGCCGATCCTGACCGCCTGGTCCACACCGGGTGCTGCGTTACTGGCCGTGAGCCTTGCCGATGTGCCTCTAAGCGATGCGATAGGTGCGTTTTTGTTCTGCGCTGCCCTGCTGATCCTGACCGGGGTGACCGGCTGGTTTGCCGCGCTATCGCGGCTGATCCCCGATGCGCTGGCAAATGCCATGCTGGCCGGATTGCTGTTTCCTTTTGGCATCGCCGCCTTCAGCGCGTTTCAATCCGACGCTGCTCTAGTTGCCGCCATGGCGGTCACTTTTGTAGCCGGGCGGCGGCTGTTTGCGCGCTATACGATCCCAGCGGTTCTGACGGTGGGCATCTTGTGGTGCCTTGGCAATGGTAGTCTCACCAATACGGCCTCATTGGACCTGACACTCGCTCAGCCAGTGTTCATGACACCAAGTTTCTCACTGCCTGTGCTGATCGGCGTTGGACTGCCTCTCTATATTGTCACCATGTCATCGCAGAATATGCCCGGAATCGTGACCCTCAGGGCTGCGGGCTATACGCCGCCGGTTTCAGCCAGTCTTGTCGTCACGGGCCTTACCTCGTTTGTTCTGGCGCCTTTTGGTGGATTTGCCTTCAACCTCGCAGCTATCACCGCCGCCATTGGCTGCGGGCCAGAGGCAGATGAGAACCCCAAAACCCGCTATATGGCCGGGGTGATGACGGGTGTGTTCTATATCCTCGTCGGGCTTGGCGGTGCCACGGTTATCAGCCTGTTCCTGATTGCCCCCAAAGCGCTGGTCGCCACGGTGGCGGGCCTCGCTCTGCTGTCGACCATCGGCAACAGCCTCTCAGCTGCGTTAGGAGACGCACAGGGTCGCGACGCTGCACTGATCACCTTCATGGTCACCGTATCCGGCGTCAGTTTCTTCGGAATTGGTGCTGCGTTCTGGGCACTCGTGGTTGGTATTGCCGTGAATCAGGTAATCACCCCTCCGCCACCAAACACGGCAACAGCGGACACCGCTGCAGATCCGGCCCGATCATAATCCGCCAAAGCCTGCAAAATTGCGAAGAAACCACCAGATAATTACCGCAGACCGCCCCGACATGTTGCCTTTGTTGCGCAAATCGTGTCCCTGAGGGGCAAAGACAAGGGAACCAGCCAGATGCCAATGTACCGATCCAGAACCTCCACCCATGGCCGCAACATGGCCGGCGCGCGCGGCCTGTGGCGCGCCACAGGCATGAAGGACGATGATTTCGGAAAACCGATCATCGCCATCGTCAACTCCTTCACCCAGTTCGTGCCCGGCCACGTCCACCTGAAGGATCTGGGCCAGATGGTCGCGCGCGAAGTTGAGGCGGCCGGTGGGGTGGCGAAGGAGTTCAACACCATCGCGGTGGATGACGGTATCGCCATGGGCCATGACGGTATGCTCTACTCCCTGCCCTCGCGCGAGGTGATCGCCGACAGCGTCGAATATATGGTCAACGCCCATTGTGCCGATGCCATGGTCTGCATCTCCAATTGTGACAAGATCACTCCGGGGATGCTGATGGCCGCCATGCGCCTCAATATTCCCGCAATCTTCGTCTCCGGTGGTCCGATGGAAGCAGGCAAGATCGACATCGCCGATCTCGACATGAAAAAGATTGATCTGGTGGATGCCATGGTTGCCGCCGCCAGCGACACGATGACCGATGAGCAAGTGCAGCATATTGAGGAAAACGCCTGCCCGACTTGTGGATCCTGCTCCGGCATGTTCACAGCCAATTCGATGAACTGTCTGGCAGAGGCGCTGGGTCTGGCGTTGCCGGGCAATGGCTCAACCCTCGCCACCCATGCCGACCGCAAGCATCTGTTCTTGGAAGCAGGCCGCAAGATCGTCGACATCACCAAGCGCCACTATGTGGGCGAGGAAAAGGGCCTGCTGCCGCGTGAAATCGCCACCTTTGATGCGTTTGAGAACGCCATGAGCCTCGACATTGCCATGGGCGGCTCCACCAATACCGTGCTGCACCTGTTGGCCATCGCCAATGAGGGCAAGGTCGATTTCACCATGACCGACATGGACCGCCTCAGCCGCAAGGTGCCCTGCCTGTGCAAGGTTGCACCGAATATCGAGAATGTGCATATGGAGGACGTCCATCGCGCCGGTGGCATCTTCTCCATTCTAGGTGAACTGAGCCGCGCGGGCCTCCTGCACAATGACTGTAGCACCGTGCATTCCAGCACCATGGGTGAAGCCATCGCCAAATGGGACATCAAGGTTGCCAACAACCCCGAAGCTGAAGAGCTATTCAAAGCGGCCCCTGGCGGCGTGCGCACAACCGAAGCGTTTTCGCAGTCCAACCGCTACAAGGAGCTGGACAGCGACCGCGAGGGCGGCGTGATCCGGTCCAAAGACCATGCCTTCAGTCAGGATGGTGGTCTGGCGGTGCTGTTCGGCAATATCGCCCGCGACGGCTGCATCGTGAAAACCGCCGGTGTGGATGAGAACATCCTGAAGTTCACCGGCTCGGCCTATGTCTGTGAAAGCCAGGACCAGGCGGTGAACGACATCCTGACCAGCAAGGTCAAGGAAGGCGACGTGGTGGTGATCCGCTATGAGGGTCCGCGCGGAGGGCCGGGCATGCAAGAAATGCTCTACCCGACCTCCTACCTGAAATCGAAAGGGCTGGGCAAAGCCTGCGCGCTTCTGACCGATGGCCGTTTCTCCGGCGGCACCTCGGGCCTCTCCATTGGCCATGTCTCACCCGAGGCGGCAGAAGGCGGTACCATCGGGCTGGTTCAACAGGGCGACACCATCGAAATCGACATCCCCAACCGCTCGATCCATCTGGCGGTCTCGGACGAGGAGCTCGCCACGCGCCGCGCCGCCCAGGACGCCGCAGGCTGGAAACCGGTCAAGCCGCGCAAGCGCAAGGTCTCCACTGCACTGAAGGCCTATGCGCTGCTGGCCACATCGGCGGCCAAAGGTGCCGTGCGCGCCCTGCCCGACGACGAATAATCGACGCTGTCAGGTAATCCGCATTTAAAGCCCCGGCATCTTGGATGTCGGGGCTTTTTCTATCATAGGAAACGGACCCTATTCGACACACCGCAGCATCGCTGGAGATCCGACATGACCATTTGGCGCCCCGCTCAATCCATTCGCGTGAAAACCATTGGTCTACCCTGGCGCAAAGGCCATCTTCTCGCAGCGGAGGTCCCCGATGACAGCGGCCGAACCAAAGGCGTCCGCCCTCTGGGGGGCACGGTTGAATTTGGCGAAACCTGGCAACAGGCGCTGCAACGGGAATTTCAGGAGGAGCTCGGTGTAGGGATCACCATCATCGGCGCGCCCGTCGTGCTGGAGAACATCTATCAGCACGAAGGGCAGACCGGTCATGAGATCATCTTCGCCGCGCAGGTCACTTGGCCAGAGGCCCCGCATCTGGCGAGCGATACGATTGAGTTTTTCGAAGACAACGGTCTGAAATGTATCGCCAGATGGTTTCACCCTGATACGCTGGAGGCCGACGGGACTGAGCTGTTTCCAACCGGATTAAAAGCGCATCTGCAAGATCTGGGTGCCCAGACCTGCGCATAAGGCACGAACCCCATCACCTTTCCCAAAATACTCCCGCCGGAGGCGCGCCGCGGCAGCGGCGCCCGGCCCAACCGGGTCAGATCATGAAATGATCGCCCCCCGGGGCGGGAGCATCGCGCGGCTTGGGGTCACTCACCCAATTTGGCGTGCACCTCATCCAGGTCGATTTCACCCACGGGCATCTTGTTGGCGGGGTTTTCAAAGTCATATTTGAACACTTCGAAATCCCGTTTGTAGATTTCATAGACCAGATGCATCGACAGATCGTCGAAATAGTCTTCGACGGGATGGGCGCGTTTGGGGCCGTGGCCTTCGCTTTCGTTAAAGCGCGGGATCTGGGTCAGATCCACCTGATGCGGAGTCTCGATCGCGTCCAGCACATCCTGCATGCCCTCGTTGAAGGCTTCGGTCCAGATCACCTTGTCGTACCGGCCACCATTGCAAATGAACGTCGAGACATGGCCCGATGTGGCCGACCAGTGGATATCCGGCTCCATAGGACGGCGAAATTTCACCGTGTCTCGGACAAACAGCAGGAAACGGCGGAAGCTCTTGATCTGATCGAACGGCTCTTTGCCGTCATCGCCGCCCACGTCAATCCCATAGTCATAGGTGAGTCGCGGCACCAGATTGCCCCGATAGCGTTTGCCATTGCGCTGGATGCCGCAAATCTTGTCGAAAAAGGAACTCAGCACACGGGTGTAAGGATTGCGCACGCAGGTGAATGCGTAGGAATTTTGCGCCTGCACATTGCTGGTGATCAGCGGCTGGCTGTCAGGCAGCGCCCATTTGTGCAGACCGCCCTTGGCATCGTGAATATCACCGTCAAAGAACTGCCCGTGGTCGGAGTAATACATGATCTGGCCGATGGTAGAGCAAGCACATTTGGGCACCACGCGATAGACCACGCTTTCGCTCTCCGTCATCCAGGTACCTGGAAATCCCATCTGCCTCTCCCCGTCCCCATGCGCCGCAATTGGCGCCTCGTACTACTCTAGTCGTTAAAAGCGAAATAATGCGGTTTATTCAGTGAGAATTCGTCAGTATCAAGGAAACAATCAATCAAAATACGACACCGGGGCGCTGTCATGGCAAAAATCGCATATGTTCTGCTGTGCCATAAGGACCCAGAGGCGATTATTCAGCAGGCGGAGCGACTAACCGCAGCCGGTGACTATATGGCGATCCATTTCGATGGGCGCTCTCCGGCCAGTGATTATCAGCAAATCCGCACGGCTCTGAAAGACAATCCCAACATCTGCTTTGCCCGCAAGCGGGTCAAATGCGGCTGGGGAGAGTGGTCGCTGGTTCAGGCAACGCTCTATGCGCTGGAAAGCGCAGTGGCCACCTTCCGGCGCGCGACACATTTCTACATGGTCTCGGGCGACTGCATGGCGATCAAAACCGCGGAATATGCCCATCAGCTGCTGGATAGCCGGGATTGTGACTATATCGAGAGTTTTGACTTCTTTGAAAGCAACTGGATCAAGACCGGCATGAAAGAAGACCGGCTTATCTATCGCCATGTCTTCAACGAACGCAAAAACAAACGCCTCTTCGATCTGAGCCACCGCCTGCAGAAACGCCTCGGCCTGACACGCGCCCTGCCTGAAGACGTGCAGGTTCAAATCGGCAGCCAATGGTGGTGCCTGCGTCGCCGCACCGTCGAGTGGATCCTGTCCTTACTGAGTGAACGGCGCGATGTCCTGCGGTTCTTTCGCACCACCTGGATCCCGGATGAAACCTTCTTTCAGACCCTGGTGCGTCACCTGGTCCCCACGAAGGAGATCGAGAGCCGCACGCTGACATTACTGATGTTCTCGGACTACGGGATGCCGGTGCAGTTCTACAATGATCACTACGATATGCTGATGGGGCAGGATTTCCTCTTCGCCCGCAAGATCAGCCCCGAGGCGCAGGAACTGAAATCCCGTCTTGGCGCGCTGTATGCCGAGCAGGGTGTTGAATTTCAGATCTCCAATGAGGGGCGCAACCTTTATGGCTTCCTGACCAAACGCGGACGCCACGGGCTGCGCTTTGCCCCCCGTTTTTGGGAAACCGAAAGCACATTGGGGCGCAACCGCGAACTGCTGATCATCAGTTGCAAGAAATGGCATGTTGCCAAACGGCTGATTGACCGGCTGCGCGAGGTAAGCAACGTCCCAGCACTGGCCTATCTCTTTGACGAGGAAGGCACCGATATGCCCGACCTTGGCGGTATCGAGGCAACGCTCTGGAAGCGCACCCGCCACCGTCGCGCGCTGGTACGAATGTTGTTTGATTACTACGAGACTGACCGCCTGGTGATCTGCCTTGATCCGTCAGCGCTGGAGTTGATGCAGGATTTCTGCGCTGATCGGGCCGTCACACGTATCCTGCAGATAGAATGCAATCTCAGCGACGAGTATCTGACGGGCCATGCTGAGCGCATCGGGCTGGCGGGGCAGCAGACCTCTGCCACGGCCTTGGAACGGCTGCTGCCGACCATCCGCAATGACATCCAGCACGAATCCGACCGTATCCGCGATGTCGGGTTTAGTCACCACAGCCTGATCCGCGAAAGCGACAGTGATGAGCAGATCGCCGAACAGCTGATGCCGTTTCTGGCGTTGGATCATGAGGCCGCTCTGACACTCGCGCGGACCGAGCATCTCTTCTCAGACTAGGGCAGCCTTACAACCAAGCCGCCCCAGTTTGAGTCATGATACGGGCGTGGTTGGTCACTTCTGTTTCCAGCTGTCCAGCCAGCGCCGGACCCGGCCACGCCGCTCTGACAGCGCATCACCCGCAGCGTAAAGGCTGTCCTCGACATTCTCGACCATTGGGTCGATCCGCGCGCGGCGGAAGCGACGCCAGCGCACATAAAGCGCCCAGAGTACAGCGGCTAACATGGTCAGGAAGATGATATTGAACCAATTCACCTGGCTATACTCCGGCCCGCTCACAGGCTTCACCGCCACCGCATTCGGGAAAATCGACAGAAACTCATTACGCCAGCCGTAGTGACGCAACAGCACCCACTGCGGATCCGCCTTGGTGGAGGCGAGATCGGTCAGCTCGGCCTGCAGGTTGGAGCTGTCCAGCTTGAAATAGGGCGGCCAGCCCCAGCCGGTATCCTCGTTCCGGTAGACGATGGGGCGGCCATTGGGCAGGAACGCCTCAACGAAGCGCACATCGCGGTTCACACTGGTCGCGCTTTCCTGTGCTGTGTCCTGCTGCGCCCAGAAGATCGAGTTTTCGCCGAAATCCACCCGGCGCACCTCAGTCTTGACCACGCGCACCACATCATTCTGCGGTAGTGTGTAATGCAGAAAGGCCCCTGCCAGCAGCCAGATGGTGAGAATGAACACCCATTTGATATAACGCATCTCAGCGACCTCACATGAAATTCATGACATAGACCAGGAGCGCAATGGCCCCCAGCGGCACGACATAGACCAACAGGATCAATCTGCGGCGCAGCGATCTGTCATATTGGTGCAACCCGCGCTGGATGAAGGCGGAACGGTCTCCGGTCAACCCCTTCTCGGCCCAACGACGTTTCAGCTTGGCGCGCCGCACCTCGCGCGAGTAGAGCGAGACAATGCCGTAGATCACGGTCAGCACCACCAGCAAAATCGCCATCAGGCGGATAAAGGCAAACATCAGCGGCGCCCCCTGTTGCCAGATCTGCTGCTGACAGCGCCCCAGGGGCCGACCCGTTCAACCAGACTGTCTGTTCGGCGCTGCTTTGGTTGATGCTGCACGGCGGTGCTGCGACCACTCATGTCCGGCTCATGGCCAAATAGCGCCGCCCGCGCGCCTGCCTTATCCATCGCGTATTCACGCGCGAGGAAGGAAACGACATGGTCCTTCTTCGCCTCCGGCCAGCGGCGGTATTCTTGATAAAACACTTCCTTGTGGCAGATGAACAGCTGGCGGAAATCCAGCGGCGTCAGCTCTGCCAACAGCATATTGACCAGATCGCGGTTCGGCGTGTTGGTGGCGCGCAGGCAGTAGAAATAGGCCGGGTGATCCGATTTGATCCGGGGCCATTTGCCACCGCTTTCGGCCCAGCGAACCATCGCCGCCATGCCTTCGAATTCCTCCGGCAGCTCACTGGCGTGGCGGGCCGCCATGCGCCGCAGATCGCTACGGGACAGGCCCGAAAGGTCCATCCCCTTGTCCGCCAGCACGCTGATGGCCAGAAACCCCATCTTCTGGCGCAGGATGGCCGCGCCATCGACACCGCGCGCACGGATAATCGGCTCTACCAGCCCGTTCAGCTCCAGAAACTTCGCAATCGCATTGTCCTGCGTGCGATCAAACACGCGATCAAGCGGCACGCCTTCGGGTTTCTCCCCACTGGCGATCAGCGCCGGGTGCTCCACATTCTGAAACACATAGAGCCCGCCGAAATGCGCGGTCCAGAAATTCTGCTGCTCAAACACCTCATGTTTCAGCCGCACAGGGTTGCGGGTGACATCGCCGGTCTTTTCGGCCGTCTCGATCATCTCAGTGATGAGCGCATCGTCAAACCAGCCGTCTTCCTCACTCTTGAACCGATCCACCAGTTCCGCAAGCTGATCAGCCTGCCGCAGTGTGCCCTTTGTGGTGTCCGCCTCGACCCTGACCTGCCGGATATCAAAAAGCTGCGCGGGCGTCGCGACCTCAAACACCGAATTCACCAATTCACCCGCCACCGCATCGGTCGCGGTCAGCGCAAACAGCTGGCTTTCATTTGCGGCAATGAACCGGCGCAGAATGTCCCGGCTGGTGGAGAATTTCACATTCAGAAGCGGGCAGCGCTTCTGCTCGGTGCTCAAGAGAATGAACTGCCGGTTCACACCCGCATGGTTCAGATAGTGGTCATCCCCCAGCTCATCGCCCACTTCAGGGGAGTAGCCGGAGATATCAACGTGAAAATCGGTGAGGCGCGTGGTCTTGCCCGTCAAATGCTTCAGCGCGCGGTTATAGCGCTCCACCAATGCGGGCGAGGCCACATGGAAGAGATTGCCGAACATCAGACCGTTCTGGATGAGGCGTTTCATGATTTCCTCCTGTGTCCATGGCACAAGCGATGCGCCCGGCCCGAGGGTGGGTGCGGAACGCGCCCGCCCTGGGGGGCGGGTCGGGCGCGTCGCGGCTTCGCCGCGGGAGACACCATTAGTTTCATGGCATCGAAATCCGAGCAGCTACGATCAGAACTTCCTTTGCGGCCTCGATAATTCGTGAACTCAAAGTAGTTTCAGGCTCTATTTCACCGTGCACCAATTTATTTCGCACATTTCGCACTTCTTCAAACTTAGCAAACTCGGACTGCGAAATTTTTCCGTCAGCTTGAAGCTTCATGAGTGTCCTTGTTGTAGGGAAGCGCCTCTCGGTTTCTGGCACATCCCTCAAATGTCTCTCGATTTTCGCCCAAGTATCAATGAACTCCCCGTAACGCCGCATATTGTCGGTATCGGGCACTTCAAGCGCAACTCCGAACAAGGCCTCAAAGAGCCTTTGTGCTAGCTCCGCATAGACCTCCACTTTCGCGCGCTCGACAGTCAATCCATTACCGTCGTGATAAAGCTGATTACGTAAGCGATGAAACCACTCGATATGCCCGAGATCGAAACCAACGATTTTCTCTGCAGCGTGCTGCTCGATTCCATCCAAGAGTGAAGGAAAGTTTCTGCAGTAATTCTCACGCTCTGTGCGCGAAATACTGACACCCGTTACTCTTTTGGGAAGCTGAAGGTATGTCTGCATCATCAACTCAACTGAATTGTCGATGCTAATCATTGCCAAGCGCCTGTTGGTATCCCTGTCTTCCCCAAGCAAGGAAACGCCATGGCGAAGAATTTCGCCCGGCCCTGTTGCCCAGTAAGGTTCGCTATTCAATACGCTCACCCCCGCCCCTCCAGATACCGCCGCTTGGCCTCTTCCTGCCGCCCGAAATCGCGCACCATGTTGTCAATCGCCACCTCATCCGACTTATCGGCATAGCGGAACTCGCTGTCGGCGTAGCGGTTGATCTCCTGCACCACCATGTCGATGGTGATCGGCACCCGCAGCTCTGCAATCATCGCGGATTTGGTGTCGTAATCCTTGAACAGGAACAGCTCCGGGTTTTCCATCCAGTCATCCGGCAGTTCGAAATCCATCGCCCGAACCTTCACCGCATCGGTGATGTTCTTGATGGCCCGCCCGGTGAAGCGTTCATCCGCCTGTTGAATGGCCTTCAGATAGGTGCCCAACTTGGCAAGGCTGTCCAGTTCGCCGATCTGGTCATGGACGCGGCCAAAGACCTCTGCCAGCCCCGGCTCCTGCGGGCGATTGTGCGCCTCAAAGGAGCGCGCGACCGCCTGTTTGATCTCCTGCGCGCCATATAGGTCATGATCGCCCAGCGGGATCTCGTGGTTTTTGCCCATCAGCAGGGTCAGGATATCGATGTAGTCCTCCCGCGTCTGCGGCCCGTCCACCAGGAACCGCGCGCCCGCCCGCTGGCGCAGCGCGTCGTCCACATTCTCCGGGTAGTTGGAGAACATGCCAAAGGTGCAATTGCCGCGCACCACGGTATTGGCGCCGGCAAAGGCCTCCATGAAGACCGCCGTCACCTCCTGCTGGCCCGCGCTGGACTGCCGGTCGCCGCGTTTCCCTGCGATCTGATCGATGTCGTCGATGGTGCCAAAACCGATGACGCCCGGATCAATCACGTTCTGGATAAAGGATTTGGCGTTCTGGCCGGACTTGCCCTGATAGCTGTCGATATTGTCGATGCCGAAATTCTGGTAGCGGAAAGCATAGCCTGCATTCTGGCAATAGTCGTTGATCAGCCCCGCCATCATCTGAATGAGCGTGGTCTTACCCGTCCCCGGCTTGCCGTCGCCCATGAAGGTAAAGATGAAGCCGCCCATCTCGGCAAAGGGGTTCAGGCGGCGGTCAAAATCATAGGCCATCAGCATCTTGGAGAGCCGCAGAGCCTGATACTTGGCGATATGGTTGCCGACCACCTCATGCGGTTTTTTGAACGCCATAGTGAGGGTTGTGGATTTCGCCTTGGCCGCGGGTTCAAAGCCGCTGATGGTCAGATCATCCGCCTCCACCCGCCAGTCTGCGGCGGTGAACCCTTCCAGACGTGGCGCGTTCTGCGCCCGCAGGGCGGCTTTCTCCATCAGTTGCTCGGCATACCCCGCCGTGGCGGCAATCAGATGTACGTCGTCCGGCGCGTGCTGCGCCAGCTTCTGGTCCAGCTCCCACAGCGCCCCGTGCAAGGCCAGCGGCGCATTGTCTGTGAGCAGCTCCTCCGCCTCGCCCACCTCAGCCTGCGCCTCGGACCCATGCGGCGCCAGTAGATAGGCCGCGGCATTGGCAAACACATGCGCCGCAATCAACGCCTCGGCGGCCAGCAATTCGGTGAATTCCCCCTTGCGCGCCGCATCCAGCGACCCGGCCAGATTGGCCCGTTTCAGATCCGCAAGGCCAGAGACATCCGCATAAGCCTCCCCCATCGCCAATGAGATTGCCAGCGCCCGACGCAAGGTGTGCTGCAAGGTCGCCTGCAAGGGCGAGGTCAGCGGGTCATCCTCATCCGCCGCCTCAATCCGGGAAATCAGATGCACGCCTTCGGGGCGCGCAGAGGAGCGCGTTACAAGCCCCGGCGTGGTGGAGCGGAAACGCCGCCGCGTACCAATCCCGGGCGACCGCTCCGGCGCCTTACCCTCTACCGCAGGCTTGGCGATGCGCGGGGTGTGGTCGAATCCTTCCAGCATCGCTGCCGCAGCGGAGTAATGCTTGCGGATATCCTCTTCCCGCAGTTCCATCTGATTGCCTGAAATGCTCATCTCACCCTCTCAATTCTTATCATCGCCGGAGAAAAATCCGGCCCGCTCATCTTCTGGCTAAAAATATCCCCGCCGGAGGCTCCCCCGGCTTCAACAAACGCAGGCGCTCAATACCGCAGCACCTGCCCGGCCTCGCTCACCACGAACTTCTGCACATCGCCGAACCCCGGCGGGTCGAGTTCCGCCAACACCTGAAACGGGCGCTGCGGCAGGATGATGGCGCGCTGGGTCCGGGTTGCGCCGGTATCCGCACCGCGCCCGCCAAAGGGATCCAGCGCAAAGATCTCCCGCTCTACAGTGCCAAACCAGCCCGAACGCTCCTCGCGCACGTCTTCGCTCTGCAGCTCTTCCAGCGTCCAGGCCAAGGCCCAGTCCTGGCCCGCTGGTGCCTCTGCCTCCTCCAGCACCCGGTGCAGCGGCCCCGATTGTTCGGTATAGGCGGAGGAATACATCGGGCCGACGTGGAAACGGCGCAGGTGCTTGGGGTGGAGATCGTCGAAATCCTCGTCAAACCCCTTGGCAATTGTGACCAGCTTCAGCCCGGCCAAGGCCTGCGCCATCAGATGCGCCTGAACCTCCGGCCAGCGGCGTTCGTCCTTGGGCAAGGCCACTTTACCGCTGTCCTCCAGCTCCATCAGGTAGATCACCGGCAGGTTCACTTGGCTATCATAAGCCGCCCAGTGCAGCAGGAAGCGGCGCCGCCGCTCGCCGATGTTCTCCAGCCAGTCGCAGACCGGATCGTTCTGCGTCCAGAACAGCTGCCCCTTCAGCAGTTCCTGATAATAGAGCCGCTGCGACATGGCGAATTGCAGCTTCGACGGTGTCGTGCGGTCCGAGATGATCGTCCGCACCATATCGTCCTTCAGCTGCGCCTCACTGGCCATATTGGCCAGATGCCGCTCCGCCTGCTGGGCGTCATTGGCCATGGTCATCAGCTCTGCTGCGATCGGAAAACCGCTATCACGCTTGTCCATCGCCAGGCTGCCAAAAAAGCGGCCCGTATCACGCCCCGCCATCAGGTACTTCATGCTCAACGCGCGGAAGGTGAAGTTGAGCCGCATAAGGTAAGCGGTCAGCACCTTCACATCGGATTTCGACAGCCGCCCCTCCGCCTGCATCGCCGCCGCCACCCGGGTCAGATGCCGGATGATGGTCTCGAACTTCTTGAAATACCGGCGCGAGGCGAAGGTGTCGCTGAGGCCTGCGTGGTCGTGGGAGGGATCGGTCATGCCAAACCTCCGGGGCGCGATCCTCCGTTGCGTTCTTTGTGCATCTCAATCCTAGTTCTTACTGAGCTTAAAACTATTCACTCTACGCCTTGAAAAGATCCCAGGCGAAGGCTGCAAATATTCCAACAACTGCGGCCACAACCCAGCCTGCAAAAGGGCCTCCGACGGCGAAGTAGAGAACAGCCAAAGTTCCAAAAATGACCGCCAGAACGCTCCACCAGAACCAGTTCGGCGGGCAAGGGACATTTAGAAACTCCAGCCAATCCACGCTCACCCTCCATACAGGTTCTTGTCGTGCTTCTCGACAATTGCCGCGAACCGGCGGGCAAAGCGTTCGTCGGCCTTGGCCTTCTTCTCCAGCACGTCGCGGGCGAACACCATATTGTCCTCGTGGCTTTCCAGCATGTCAGCCATTTTCTGGTTGGTCGCGGTGCCGATTGCGGCCATCGCGGTCTGGGCTTCTTTGTCAGTCTGCACGCCGATCTCGTTAATTCTGTGGGCCACATCCTGCTGCTGCGCGGTCTTCAGGGATTTGGTCAGCGCATCATAGAGCACCACCCGCTGCGCCGTATCCGTCTGCAACTTGTTGATCAGCACCATCTGCGTGGCGGCCTGGTTCTGCAAACTATCGACCCAGGTCTTGCCCTTCTCGATATAGCGCTCCAGCGTCTGGGATTTCGCAAGTTTGACCTGCTCATCCTGCACCAAGGCGTTGTATTTGGCATTGATGTCGGCCAGTTCGGTTTCCAGCTTGGTGCGGGCGGCAGCGTCCTGCTCGACTGAAATCTTGTTCTCCAGCTCAATGATCTGCGGATCCAAAGCCACAATCTCGGCGCGGACGGCCTCCAGCTCCTGCACGGTCAACTCACGGTCGTCCAGCGTGGACGTAAGGTTGACCTGCACCTTCTCGCGCTGATCTTCCAGCGTGGCCAGCTGGCCCTCCAGCAACTTCACAATCACATCCGATTTGGCGATCAGGTCCTGCAGTTTGTCGTCGATATTGGCGGTACGCATCCGTTCCTGACGCAGGGAATCCGATTTCCCCTTAGAAAAGAAACCGACAAAGCTCTCCCAGCCAGTTTTCGACCGCATCTCGTCGAAATCCTTGGAGAAGGCCGTGGTCACATCATCCAGACCCATGATCAACTCGGCGATATTGGCGTTCATCACCTCGGTATGGGCGTGCACGTCATCCAGTGTTGCGTTCTCAATGTCGATGCTGGCGTCTTCTCCGGCCGAAATCTTGGCCCGCGCGGTTTCCATCCGCGAGGTGAGCGCCGTGATCTTCTGCTGCGACTCGCTCACCTTGGCTTGTGAGGCCCGCACCATCTCGTCAAATTGTGATTGGCTCATAAAGTGCCCTTTCTGCAATGTCTTAAGTGTCATATGGGAGATGTGAACATGATTTACATCCCCCATGTATAGAAAACCTGCCATCGCTACAGCCATAACGCAGTACCGCGCAGATCCGTTGCCAGCAGTTTTGCAGAGCAGCCCTGTAAAGGAAAGACCGACCGGCAGCCCGATCGGTCACAGTCCGCAGATACTGACCAGCGGGAAGCAGCTGCGCCTCAAACGGGTTTGATTTTGGACAGCACCAGAAAAGTCATCAGACCAAAGGGCGGCAATGGCTGGTGGTGTTCAATGGAGAGATGATCTTCCCCCAGAACGGTTTCGATCTCGAAATCGGAGTGCCAGCCGAGCACATTGGCGAAGGGTGCTGACACCCGTTCCAAAAAGGCCAGCACGCCCTGTTCGCGCAGAAAATGATTGGTAATCACCACTTTGCCCCCAGGTTTCAGAACCCGTGCAATTTCACCCATCACCTGTTCCGGGTCTGGTACGACCGATAGCACATGCATGGCTGATACCGTATCAAATGTGGCATCCGGGAAATCCAGGCTGCGCGCATCCATCTGGCGCAGGGCTTCCACATGGTCGAGATCGCTTTCCTCGACCCGCTTCTGGGCCTTTTTCAGCATATCCTCGCTGAAATCGATCCCCGTCACTTTCAGGCTGGATTTGTACAGAGGTAGCGAAAGGCCGGTACCAACCCCCACCTCCAACAGCCGACCGCTGCGATGTTCATTGACATAAGCAACAGCCCGACGACGGCCGCCATTCGTAATCACCCCAAATGTTTTGTCATAGACAGGGGCCCAACGGGCATACGACGATTCAACAGCCTTGATATCCAATTATCCACCCTTACTCGTTTATGCGCCGGTCTCCGGCGTTTTCTTTTTAACCAACCCCCAGGCCACCATCGCGGCATACCCAAGGCACAGGATCACCAACGTAATCCATGCGTAAATCAGGACGGCTGCCCCCGCAAAGGCAAAACCGACCAGAAAATACTTCACGTTTTCGCGTGAAATTTTGACTGCCTTCAGCGACCAGGTTGGCACATGGCTGATCATAAGCAATCCAATGACACCCATATGAAGGCAGATCAAAATATCCGGAATGACCGGCGCATCGGCGAAAGCAAAAGAGATAAACATTGGCAGCATCGCCAGCAGCGCGCCGGCCGGGGATGGTACCCCTTCAAAATAAACGCTTTTTGCGGTGATTTTCTGCTCGGACTTGGTCGAGACGTTAAACCGCGCCAGCCGCACCACGCAGCAGACCGAGAACACCAACACCGCCAGCCACCCCAAGCCGCGCATGTCTTGAAGAGCCCAATAGTAGATCACCAGTGGTGAGGCGACGCCAAAGTTGAGAAAATCTGCCAGCGAGTCGAGTTCCGCACCCATCTTGCTGTCGCTGCGCAGGATCCGCGCCAGACGCCCGTCAAAGCCATCCAGAATCGCCGCAGCCAAGATCAGCTGTACCGCCAGCGTATAGTTGCCCTGCACCCCGAAACGGATCGCAGACAGCCCGGCACAGATGGCCGCAATGGTCATCATGTTCGGCAACAGCTGGATCAGCGCGTATTCGGATTTTCGCTTTTCCGGTGGGTGGTGCATAGCGGTGGTGTTTCCTTGTTCACAGCAGGGAGCCACCACACTCCCAGCGTCCCGAAGCGGGGTATAATCGCAGGATCAGGGTGTCGCCTTTGCGCACATATGCCCCAACCAGGGCGTCGGTGCAATCTTTGCGACCTGCGAGACAGGCACGACGGCGATATCACGGCCTGACCATCGCTTGCTGATCACATCACGCAGCGACAGATATACCTCGCAGAAAAAAGCGAAAGCACCGTGCATTGCACGGTGCCACGCCCAACTGGGAATGCCTCCCTCGGGGAGGCCATGAGTAGGCGGGAGCCCCCGCCTGCATTTGTCGCTCAGATCAGAGAAGCCTCAGCCGACAACGTTGAACTCAGGACCATAGGGGTATTTGGTGATGTTCTCATTGTCATCCTCATGAATGATCAGGATGTCATGCTCGCGGTAACCGCCTGCACCGGGCTGACCATCCGCAATGGTCAACATCGGCTCCATGGAGATCACCATCCCCGGCTCCAGCACCGTGTCGATGTCCTCGCGCAACTCCAGCCCCGCCTCGCGTCCATAGTAGTGCGACAGGACGCCGAAGGAGTGGCCATAGCCGAAGGTACGGTATTGCAGCAGGTCCTGCTCTTCAAAGAAGGCATTGATCTGATGTGTGATTTCCGCGCAGCTCGCGCCAGGTTTCAACAGCGAGATACCCAGCTCATGCGCCGCCACGTTGGCCTCCCAGATGCGCAGGGACTCGGCATCCACTTCCTTCACGAACATGGTGCGTTCCAGCGCGGTATAGTAGCCGGAGATCATCGGGAAGGTGTTCAGTGACAGGATATCGCCGCGCTCCAGCCTGCGGGCCGTCACCGGGTTATGGGCCCCATCGGTGTTGATGCCGGACTGGAACCAGACCCAGCTGTCACGGTATTCCGCATCCGGGAAGCGCTTGGCAATTTCCAGCTCCATCGCATCGCGACCTGCCATCGCCACGTCGATTTCCCGCGCCCCTTCCTTCACCGCATCGCGGATCGCAAAACCGCCAACGTCTGCCACCGCGGCACCGGAGCGGATCATATCGAGTTCTGCTGCAGATTTACCCATCCGCTGACGCATGGTCGGCTCATAGAGATCAACCATCTGCAATGGCGTCAGGAAATGTTCCAGTTTTGCCTTCTGCAGCAGGGTCAGGTGATCGCTCTCGTAGCCGACGACGGCACCGTCGCCTGAAACCGATTTGATCGCACGCCAGAAGTTGTCGCGCTGCCAGTCGGTATAGGTGATGTTGTCGCAGAACGACCGGCGCCAGGGCTGGCCGGCGTCGATGCCAGCCGAGATGGTCACAGCCTCGGACGCGGTGACCACCATACCATAGGGGCGACCGAACGCGCAGTAGGTGAACCCCGAATAGTAGGAGATATTGTGCATCGAAGTGAAGACAGCGGCGGTTACACCGGTCTCTGCCATGATTTTGCGCAGACCTGCGATCCGCGCCTCATATTCGGAGACGGCAAATTGCAGCGGCGCCTTTTCACCATTGTGAAAACGATACATTTCAGGACGTGAAGTCATAGTCGACCCTTCCATCTTACAAGAAAGGTCCCGGCGTTCAGGACGGTTTGAGAGTTAGGGCAGCATGGATCCCATGCGGCGACGCCATCGCCTGGCCCTTGGCGCAGAAGATGCGGCAGAGCTGCGATGCTGGCAAGTCTGAATCCCCGCGAGAGGGTCAAAAAACGACAAACGCCGCAGGTTTCTGCGGCGCTGAGGGACTTTTTCCTGAGGCGACAGGTTATTTGACCAATACCGCCACCAGATCGCTGTCAGGATCGGCCAAGGGTTCGATCACGTTGAAATGATGTTTGCCGAACGCAATGACGTGATCGGCCCCCCAAGCTTCGGCCAGCCAGACAGCCTGATCCAGAAAGGCCGGGCGCTCGTCACCACCCACCCAGACTGTGACCTCCGCCGGGTAGCGATGGTCCATGTCAATTGGGCTTTCTGCGGCAGCGCTTGCTGCGTCCAGTTTGAACTTTCCGTTCATGGAGGTGCGCAGCAGAGGCCGCAGGTCCGCGAGCGGCGAAATCGGCACCACCGCCGTAATTCGTTCACCCACTTCCTTCGGCAAAAGATCCCGATCCAACATGCGGGCCACCAAATGCCCCCCCGCGGAATGGCCCGCCAGCGCAATCGGTCCCTCCACCTCACCCGCGATGGCGGCGACGGCTGCGGCGATCTGCTGGGTGATATCGGCAATCCGAACCTCAGGACAAAGGTCATAGGACGGCATGGCCACCGCATAGCCCTGGGCCAGCGCCCCCACCGCGAGATGCGACCAGCTGGATTTGTCAAACGCCATCCAATAGCCGCCATGCACGAAGATCATTAGCCCCTTGGCAGCACCTTCAGGAAGAAACAGATCATAGCGGTGCCGGGCCCCTTCGCCATACGGCACGTCCAGCCGGGACCGATCGCGCATCGCGTTGCGAAAATCCTCGGCTGAGGCCGCCCAGCGCGGCGGGTAGCGGTCAGCGTTTTCGATATAGGCGCCATTTGAATACGCGTCGTCGAGCTCCATGCCCAATCTCCCTGTTCTTCTTGTTGACGCTACCTGACAGTCTGGCACAGAACATGTCAAATGACCCGATCCCTGCTGAGCAGCGATGTCGTGGAGACCGCGCCTCTTAATTTGATCAAATTCTGGACTCACCACTCTTTCTGGACATATCAAGTCACAGCTGATTTGCATTTCGCAAATGACATACGGGAGGCCCGCAATGCTCGACGCAACCACTGATCTGAAATCACTGCTCACCGATCCCAGCCTGCTGGAACCACGCGCCTATATTGGCGGCGGTTTTGTCGATGGCCAGGATGGCACATTCGAGGTGAAAAACCCGGCGCGTGGCGATGTGATTGCCAATGTGGCGGACGTCAGCCGGTCACAGGTGGCAAGTGCCATCGCGCAGGCTGAGGTCGCCCAGAAAGACTGGGCGAAATGGACCGGCAAGGAACGCGCGAGTGTTCTGCGTAAATGGTTCGATCTCATGATGGAGAACCAGGAAGATCTGGCCGTGATCCTGACTGCCGAAATGGGCAAACCCCTGGCCGAGTCGCGCGGCGAGATCGGTTATGGCGCATCCTTCATCGAGTTCTTTGCCGAAGAAGCCAAGCGCGTCTATGGCGAGACCATTCCCGGCCATCATCGCGACAAGCGGATCACCGTGCTGAAGCAACCCATCGGGGTAGCCGCCTCCATTACGCCCTGGAACTTTCCCAACGCGATGATCACCCGCAAAGCCGGTCCGGCGCTGGCAGCGGGCTGTGCTTTTGTCGCGCGGCCTGCTGAATTGACACCACTGTCTGCGACCGCATTGGCCGTTCTGGCAGAGCGCGCGGGCATTCCGGCAGGTGTCTTCAACGTCGTCACCTCTTCCAATGCGTCAGAGACCGGCAAGGAGTTCTGCGAGAATAACGCCGTGCGCAAACTGACCTTCACCGGCTCTACCGAAGTTGGCCGCATCCTCATGCGGCAGGCGGCCGATACCGTGATGAAGTGCTCGATGGAGTTGGGCGGCAACGCACCGTTCATTGTCTTTGACGACGCCGATCTCGACGCTGCCGTCGAAGGCGCGATCATGTGCAAGTTCCGCAACAACGGCCAGACCTGTGTCTGTGCCAACCGGATCTATGTACAGGCGGGTGTTTACGATGCCTTTGCTGCAAAGCTGAAAGAAGCCGTGTCCAAAATGACCGTGGGCGATGGTCTGGCTGAGGGCACCCAGTTTGGCCCCCTGATCAACGAGAAAGCGGTTGAAAAGGTGCAGGCGCATATCGCCGATGCAAAGGAAAAAGGCGCTGAGGTGATCCTGGGTGGCAATCCATCGGAGCTGGGCGGCACCTTCTTTGAGCCGACGATCATTACCGGTGCCACGCAGGATATGGTTTTCTCTCAAGATGAGACCTTCGGCCCGATGGCGCCGCTGTTCAAATTTGAGACCGAAGACGATGTCATCGAAATGGCCAATGACACCATCTTTGGTCTGGCCTCCTATTTCTACGCCAAGGATCTGAGCCGGGTCTACAAGGTGGCCGAGGCACTGGAATACGGGATCGTCGGCGTCAACACCGGGATCATCTCAACCGAACTCGCGCCCTTTGGCGGCGTCAAACAGTCGGGCCTTGGCCGCGAAGGCAGCCATCACGGCATCGAAGACTATCTGGAGATGAAATATATCTGCATGTCGGTCTGATCCGCCTCAGAAGGCCCCGGTTAACCAAAGCCGGGGCCGATCATCGTCAAAACAACATCGAACCGTCACATTCCTTTTACGCGGACACGGCAGGAGCATGGGCAATCAACTGTCCAATCTCGGAGTAGCCGATGTTTCCGCGCCTCATGTGTCTGACCTCTGCGCTGGCCCTTACCGCAGGTATTGCCCAGGCAGAAAGATCCTTTAACCGCATCGCAGCCTTCCCGGTGGTCCAGAACATGGCCGCCGGAGAAGATACATCACGCGAAACCTCGCCAGAGATTATCGACGCAACTGCGGATGGCATGACGCTGGTCTATACCGACAGCCCGTTGGAGGCTCTGGGCCTGATCGATATCACCGATCCGACAAACCCCGCGCCCAACGGCAATATTGCACTGCCCGGCGAACCCACATCTGTCGCGGTTATTGGCAGCACTGCATATGTCGGCATCAATACCTCAGAAAGCTACACACAACCCTCTGGTCTGCTGAAGTCTATCGATACAAAAACGGGCGCTGAAACGGGCTCTTGTGATTTGGGTGGCCAGCCGGACTCGATCGCAAAATCCAAGGATGGTGCCTTCCTTGCCGTGGCCATTGAAAACGAGCGGGACGAGGACCTGAATGATGGCATGCTGCCGCAGATGCCTGCGGGCAATCTGGCTCTGGTGAACACCACCCAAAGCGGTCTGGACTGCGCGTCAATGAAATTTGTCAGCCTGACAGGTCTGGCGGATATCGCAGGTGAGGATCCGGAGCCGGAATATGTCTCGATCAACGGGCTTGGGGAGACAGTTGTCACGCTGCAGGAAAACAATCACCTCGTGATCGTCTCTAAGGACGGCGAGATCGTGAATCATTTCTCTGCCGGTTCTGTGGATCTTGACGAGATCGACGCAACTGATGAGCGCGGCGCGCTGATCTTCAACGAAAGCCAGACAGGGCGCTTGCGCGAACCCGATGCCGTCACTTGGGTTGATGACACGCACTTTGCCACCGCCAACGAAGGCGACTACACCGGCGGCTCTCGCGGCTGGACGATCTTCAACAAGGATGGATCCGTCGTTTACGACAGCGGCACCTCCTTTGAACACGCCATCGTGCAGATTGGACACTACCCAGACAAGCGCTCCGATGCCAAAGGCGTTGAACCAGAAAGCGTGACCTTCGCTGAATTTGACGGCACGCCCTATGTGTTCGTCGGAGCAGAGCGCGCGTCAGTTGTGGGTGTCTATGATGTCAGCGACCTAGGTAACCCGGTGCTCACACAGCTTTTGCCCTCGGGCGTCGGACCCGAAGGTTACGCAGTACTGCCCGCGCGCAACCTGCTGGTCTCTGCGAATGAGAAAGACCTGATCGAGGACAAGGGCCCCCGCGCCCACGTGATGCTCTATGAGTTGCAGGCGGGCGCACCCACCTATCCGCATTTGACCTCAGAAGGCGCCGATGAACTAATCGGTTGGGGGGCGCTCTCTGGCATGGTGGCGGATGCGGGCGGCATGATCTACGCGGTCAACGACAGTTTCTACGGCTTCCAGCCCTCAATCTTCAAAATTGATCCCAGCCAGACACCAGCCCGGATCGTCGATGTGATCCGCATTCATCGCCAAGACGGCAACCCGGCCCAGAAACTGGATCTGGAGGGCATCACGCTGGACGGCAAAGGTGGCTTTTATGTTGCCTCCGAAGGGCGCTCTGATCGGGTGACCCCACATGCCATCTATCACGTCTCCAAGGACGGGCTTATCAAAGCAAAGAAGGGCGAAATCGGGCTGCCTGCCGAGCTGATGGCCGTTGAAAAACGCTTTGGCTTTGAAGGCATCACCAAAGTTGGTGACACCCTCTGGATGGCGGTTCAGCGGGAATGGAAAGATGACCCCAAAAACCACGTCAAACTGGTGGCCTACAACCTTGAGACCAAGGAATGGGGCGCGATCCACTATCCTAAGGCAGAGCCTGACACCGGTTGGGTTGGCCTGTCGGAGATCGTGGCCCATGGCGATTATGTCTACGTGATTGAGCGCGACAACCAGCATGATTTCCGCGCTGTCACCAAGAAGGTCTACCGTATTCCGCTGGCCGAGATGACACCGACCCCGTTGGGTGGTGATCTGCCGGTGGTCAGCAAGGAACTGGTGCGCGATCTGCTACCGGATCTGACCGCAACCGGCGGCTACGTTCTGGATAAGGTCGAAGGGTTGGCCATCACTGCAGAGGGCGAAGGGTTCATCGTGACCGACAATGATGGCGTCGATGATGCCTCCGGTGAGACGATGTTCTTTTCCATCGGTCAGATGAACACGCAGACCGTCAACTAACCTCACCCACTCAGAGTGCCCGGAACATCAAAACAGCCCCCCGATAGCACCGGGGGGCTGCGGCGTTCGAAGCTGTCAGATCAAAAGATCAGGGCAGAATTAGTTGACGGTCTTGGCATCCAGTTCCGGTGCCTTGCCGGTTGAGATTTCGATACGGCGGGGTTTCAGTGCCTCCGGCACCTCACGCTGCAAATCGATGTGCAGCATACCGTCGGAATGGCTGGCGCCTGTTACGCGCACATGGTCGGCCAGGGTGAACCGGCGCTCAAAGGCACGGGTGGCAATGCCGCGGTGCAGGTAGGTACGGTCGCTGTCGTCTTCGGACTTCTTCGCCGAAACGACCAGCGCGTTTTCTTTCACCTCGACACCCAGATCAGCCTCGGAAAAGCCGGCAACGGCAATCGAGATCCGATAGGCATCTGCAGCGGTTTTTTCGATATTATATGGGGGATAGCTCGGCTGCGCGACGTCAGAACTCAGGGCGCGATCCATCAGGTCGGCGATCTGGTCAAAGCCAATGGTGGCCCGGTGCAGCGGTGCAAAATCAAAACTACGCATGTGTCATCCTCATTCGTGAGCGATTTCTACGTGCCCTCCCATCAGGGACAGGCGTTTGTGCTGTCGGATCCCGATCATCGGCGATCCGAACAGACCTGAGATAAGGATTGAATTTGCCAGTTCAAGAGGTGGCCTATCCGCCGGGGCGGACAAATTTCGCACCGCCCGCCGACGTTCCGCTGCCCACGCGGATCCGCTTAATTCGCCGATCTGGTGCCGCCACTGGATTGCGGCGCAGCTGTGCTTTTAGCTCCGCCACCCTCTGTGGCAGTTTCATGCCAAAAGCCACCTGCTTACCACCGTATAGGCCACCCCCGGAAATCAACGCCAGAATACGCCCACGCCCGCCCACCTGCGAGAACACCGGCGCACCGGAGGAGCCGAAAGTGACGTTGCAGTCGATCATCAACACATCCGCGCGTTCCGCCATCAGATTGCAGTGTCGCTGGCGCGACAAGGCCTCGGCACGGCCCATCCCGTAGGATGTCACCGATATATCACTTCCGTAATCCCGCCCGGAATGCAGCGCGAAGGCGTTCGCGAAACCACTGGTCACAGGGGCCGCCAGCCGGATCAGCGCTACATCATGGCGGATATTCTCAAGATCAAGCCGACCACCCGGACGGAACCCCGGATGCGCCGCGATCTGCAAGGCCTGGCGTTCGGCAATTGCCACACCATCGCGCAGACCCGCGCGAAAACTGATCTGCGTCGCCTCCCGCAAAGCTCCGCCGCGATCATAGACACAATGCGCGGCAGTCAACACCAGATCCGGTGCAATCAGCGTTCCGGTGCAGAACCCCTGCCCGTTGAGTTCCAGGCGTCCAACTGCCTCCCAGCCCAATAGATCATCGCGATCCGTCAGACGCCGCAACCCGGTACCCTGTGCCACTGCCACAGTCGCAGAAACTGCCGTCACCACGGCCAAAATAAGTGAGCATAGTTTCATTGGCTGATGAACTTTGCGCCGGAATTGCTCCGGCGCTCCCCCACTTTCACGCGGCCAACACCGGGGGGCATCTGCCCACCAATACGGCTACCGGTAAGCTGCGCACGCAACAGCGCCAATTCCTCTGCCAGAGCCGAGCCAAGGGCGACCTGCTGACCGGAAACCTCCGCCTTGGCAGAGACCACCGACACGATCTTGGGGCGCCCTGCGTCAAAGGAAAACACCGGCGCACCGGAAGAGCCATAGTCCACATCGCAGGACATCACCAACACGCCCTCCTGCCGGGCCATCACGGCACAGACATCCTGCAGCGACGGCGCCTCAGAGCGGTCATGTGCGTAAGATACCACACCAATCCGCGCGCCCTTTTGCGGGCGCTGATCGGTTTCAAATGGCATCACAGTGGTGTTGCGGATGGGCCTTTGTAGCTGCAGCAGTGCGATATCGTTGCGCACCCGGTCGGTCGATATTTTGCCATCGTAGATATAGCTGGGATGGATGACTGCTTGGCGGATACTCCGATAAGCCGAGGCACGCCCGTTACGCCATCCCGCAAGAAACTCAATGGTCTGCGGTGCGATCCGGGTCCGACTGTCGCGGTCATAAAGACAATGCGCTGCCGTCAGCACCAGATCAGGCGCAATCAATGCGCCGGTACAGAAACCTTCGCCATCGACGTCAAGCCGTCCGACCGCCTCCCACTCACGCCCCGCCTCAGTGGTTTCCAGCCGTTGCAGACGGCTATCGTCAGCGCTTGCACCCGTCGGCGCGGCGACACAGACAAGCCCGATGGAGACCACCGCCGCCGCCAGTGACAGCATCCGCTGCCGGATCGGTTTCTTTACGCTCATCGCCCTACCAGCCCTATGTCCCAATCGCTCCCATTTCAGGGTATGCTTTGCTTGGGGCAAAATTACGGCAGCAGGGTCCGGAATGCACTCAGCATATGGGTGGGCGGCAGCGACTTCTTGCCGACCTGCATCATCTAAGGATCGGGATCTCTCCCGCGCGGGGATCTGCACCCGGCCCACCCGCCATCAATGCCCGTGGTTTCGGGCCTCCCGTGGCCCAGTCCAGTAACTCCACGGTATGCAGGATCGGGATATCCGTGGCGGAGCCGATCTGCATCATGCACCCAATATTGCCCGCTGCGATCAGATCCGGTTGCTTGGCTTCCAATGTCTTCACCTTACGGGCCTTCAACTCAGCCGAAATTTCCGGCTGCAACAGATTGTAAGTCCCGGCCGAACCGCAGCAGAGGTGACTGTCGGCAGGTTCTACCACCCTGAAGCCTGCGCGCTTCAGAAGCGTTTTCGGGTGGGTCTTGATCTGTTGCCCATGCTGCAAGGAACAGGCCGCGTGATAGGCTACTGTTGTTTCCTTATCCTCCCCTTCGGGCAGGTCCAGCTGCATCAACAGCTCGGAGATATCCATAGCGATGGCCGAGACCTGCGCCGCATCCTCTGCCAGCGCGTCATTGCGGAACATATGGCCATAGTCCTTGACTGTGGTGCCGCAGCCCGAGGTATTGATAACAATGGCGTCCAGCCCCTGCCCGTCAATTTCGTCTGTCCAGGCACGGATGTTCTTCGCGGCGGTGGCGTGGCTTTCTTCCTCGCGCCCCATGTGATGGGTGAGCGCTCCGCAGCAGCCCGCCCCCTTGGCCACCACCACCTCACACCCCAGCCGGGTCAGCAAACGGATGGTGGCATCATTGATATCGGTATTGAGCGCTTTCTGAGCACAGCCTGTCATCAGGGCAACGCGTTTTCTACGCGGCGCTTTGGGAGCAAAGCTCTGGGGGTCATCATTGCGGCTCACCGGTGGGATATGCCGCGGCACCATATCCAGCATGGCACGCAAACGGGCATCCGGCATGAGCCCCTTGAAAGGCTGTGCCAGCTTGGCCCCGATCAGGGCGAGACGGAACCGCCCCGGATACGGAAGAATCCGGGCCAGCAACCAACGCAGGGCACGATCACTCCATGGCCGAGCGTAGTGTTTGTCGATATAGGCGCGCGCATGGTCCACAAGGTGCATGTAATGCACCCCCGACGGGCAAGTGGTCATACAGGCCAGACAGCTGAGGCAGCGGTCAATATGCTTGACGGTTTTGGCGTCCGGCACCCGCTCGTTCTCCAGCATATCCTTGATCAAGTAGATCCGACCGCGTGGGCTGTCCAGCTCATCGCCTAGCACCTGATATGTCGGGCAGGTCGCCGTGCAGAAGCCGCAATGCACACAAGACCTGAGGATTTCATTTGCACGCTGGGTGCCCGGGTCGCGCAGCTGTTTTTCGCTGAATGTCGTCTGCATCGTCTACCCCATCAGTCCCGGATTAAGAATGCCGCGCGGATCGAACTGGCGCCGCAGCCCCTCAGATATCGCGGCGAGTGGTCCCGGTTGCGGCTGGAATTGGCCCAGCTCTGCCCGTGTCTGCATGCTCGCACGTACCAAAGTCGCATGACCCGGCACCGTCAGCCGGGATCGCAGGTCCCTGCCGGTCGGAACCAACGCCCAGATCAGGCCTCCGCCCCAGTCGAACAGCAAGCCCTCCGCCTCCAGCGCAGGCGCCAGTACGATTGCATCCGATGGTTTGACCGAGATTCGCCAGACATCGCCAGGCCGGTCATGAAACGCCGCGACATCGCGGATCCCCTCCCACAGTGCATCTCCGGCGCCAAGGGTAAGGCTCACCTCTCCAAATCGACCCAGCGCCTCTTTCAAGGCCTCTGCGCGATAAGTTACGGAGGCCTCAAACCCCTCAACCCGAATATAAACCGCGCCCGCTTCGGGGTCATGGGCCGCACCGGTTACATCATAGGGTGAGCCGAGTGCCGTCGACATCGCGACAACCGCCGACGCCAGATCCGCGACATGCACCGTCACCGTCGTGCAGGCCTCCGAACACGGCAGGACCTTCAACGACACCTCGCTCAAGACCCCCAGGGTGCCATAAGAGCCGGCCAACAGCTTCACCAGGTCGTAACCCGTCACGTTTTTCATCACCCGGCCGCCATTGCTCAGCACCGCGCCGCGTCCATCGACAAAACGCACCCCCAACAGGAAATCCCGCGCCGCACCGCATTGAATGCGCCGGGGGCCAGAGATATTGGCAGCAAAAACCCCGCCGATGGTCGGCGTTCCTGTGGTTCCAAACAGCCCGCGATGATCCATTGGCTCAAAGGCCAGGCGCTGATTTTCCCCTGCCAGCAGCGCCTGCACCTCCTCCAACGGTGTACCCGCCTGCACGACCAGCGTCAGGGCTCCGGGCTCATAAAACGTGACGCCGTTGAGACCGGCCACGCTGAGCGTCTCACCGTCCGTCGAGAAACCACGGGTACCGCCGCCGCAGACGGCCAGAGGCGCTGTTGCCCCTGCGATGATCTGGCCCAGTTCGGCCTCGCTCTGAGGTGTCATTCTTTCACCTTTCCAAAATACTCTGGGGGTCGTGGGGCAAAGCCCCCGCCGCAGACCCGCACAGGGTCTGCCATAGGCCACTGTCACAGGGGAGTCGCTGCAGGGGTTCGACGGCTTTGCGTGGTCGAGAGGGGGAAAACCTTGGCCGGGTTCAGCAACCACTTCGGGTCGAACACATCCTTCACCCGCAGCTGTGCCTCAATATCCGCAGCGCCATATTGATCCAGCATCAGATCACGCTTTTCGATCCCGACACCATGTTCCCCTGTCAAGCAGCCACCGACCTCCACGCAGAGCTTCAGGATTTCAGCGCCAAGGGCCTCGCAGGTTTCCAGATCGCCGGGCTTATTAGCATCAAACAGGATCAAAGGATGCATATTGCCATCGCCCGCGTGAAATACATTGGCGACATCCAGACCAAATTCCTTGCTCATTTCTTCTATACGGCGCAGCACATAG
The DNA here is from genome assembly GCF_000511385.1 of Phaeobacter gallaeciensis DSM 26640. Lineage (NCBI taxonomy): Bacteria > Pseudomonadati > Pseudomonadota > Alphaproteobacteria > Rhodobacterales > Roseobacteraceae > Phaeobacter > Phaeobacter gallaeciensis. Next base: position 447,231 of record NC_023137.1, on the reverse strand, counting down.
GGCAGCGATGTGACCGGGATCGTGCCGTCCAGACACATGTAGTCATTGATCTGCCCCATCGCACCAAAGGCCGATTTCCGGCCCAGCCAAATGCGGGCGGCCTCATCGCTGTCGCGAGCCTCGCGCAGTTCCACCGGATTGTGCGAGCGGGCGATCTCGGTGATCAGCCGCAGCTGGTGGTCGATCTCCGCATCGCTGCCTTCGACTTCGACGATCAGCAGGGCTTCGCACATCGGATAGCCTGCCTTGGCGAAGGCTTCACACGCCTCAATGCAAGGGCGGTCCATAAATTCGATTGCAACCGGCAGCACGCCTGCCTTGATGATGTCACTGACGCAGGCACCGGCGACTTCATTGCTGTCGTAGCCAATCAGCACCGGGCGCGCACCTTCGGGTTTGCGCAGAATACGCAGAGTAGCCTCGGTAACTACCCCCAGCTGTCCCTCGCTGCCGCAGATCACACCTAGCAGGTCCAACCCACCAGCATCGAGATGGGCGCCGCCGATTTCCACAACAGTTCCATCCATCATCACCATGGTCACTCCCATCAGGTTGTTGGTGGTGACGCCATATTTCAGACAATGGGCACCGCCGGAGTTCATCGCGATATTGCCAGCAATCGCACAAGCCAGCTGCGACGACGGATCCGGCGCATAGAAAAACTCTTCCTCCTCCACCGCACCTGACACGCTCAGATTGGTGCGCCCGGTCTGCACCCGTATAATGCGGTCGTCGTAATCCGTTTCCAGAACAGCATTCATCCGCGCGACGCCAAGGATCACGCAATCAGCCGTCGGCAGAGCGCCACCGGCAAGTGAGGTGCCCGCGCCGCGCGGCACCACCGGAACACCAGCCGCATAGCAGATCCGCAACACATCAGAGACTTCCTTGGTCGTGCGCGGCAGGACAACCAGCATCGGCGGACATTTATATGCCGTCAGCGCGTCGCATTCATAGGCGCGGGTCTCCGCCGGGTCCTGAACCAGCGCATCATCCGGCAAGACCGCCGCAAGCCGCAATGCCAACTCCGTCTTCTGTGACAACACTGTCTGATCTGGGATGGGCATATCCATGGGGCTCTCCTGTGGATGCGATGTTTGGTAAACTAATATTACCAATTTTCCCAACTGGCAAGCCCGCAGTTCTGCAGCTAGGGTCACCACATGACCCTGCTCGACCGTATCACCCTGTTTTCACCCGCTGATCTCGCAGCCTGCGTGTTTTTGATCCTGTGCTGGCTTGGCATTGGATGGCGCATCGAAAATGCCACGGCAGAAAACCCTTCCGTCTCTGGCCTGATGGCAGAGTTCCGGCATGCCTGGATGATTCAGATGGTGCAACGCGAGCCGAGAATCTTTGATGCACAATTGATCGCCAATCTGCGACAGGGCAGCGCCTTTTTCGCCTCCGCCTCTATGATCGCCATTGGCGGCGGGCTCGCTTTGATCGGCAACACGGATCAACTGGCCGGGGTCGCGCAAGACCTGAGCCTGGAGAGCGCGCCAGCCTTTGTCTGGGACGTCAAAATCCTGATGGTACTATTGCTGCTGTCGAACGCATTTCTGAAGTATGTCTGGGCGCATCGTTTGTTCGGCTACTGCTTTGTGCTGATGGCGGCGGTGCCCAACACCGATGCAGACGCACGCGCCTACCCCCGCGCCAGTCAGGCAGCAGATCTCAGCATTACCGCAGCGCGCAGTTTCAACCGCGCCATGCGCTCGACCTATTTCGCGCTTACCGCCGTCGCTTGGCTGATCGGATCCTGGGCGCTGGTTGCAGCCACTCTTGTGACCTTCGCTGTACTCTACCGCCGCGAGTTTGCCTCACAATCACGCAGCATATTGCAACGTGTACCCGCGAACACGACGCCGCCTGCGCCCGGCGCAACCGTAGGCACCGACCGAAGCAACACGCAGATGTGACCGCGACAGGATGCGCGTCACGCCTATACTCGGGCCATGATCCGACGCATCACTCTTCTCTCTCTGATTTGTCTGCCTGCGGTGGCGCTGGCAGATGATCCGCAAATAACCGACGCGACCGCACAGCAGACGGGCGACAGCTGGCGTATCAGTGTCACACTAACCCATCCGGACAGCGGCTGGGACCATTATACGGATGGCTGGCGTGTGCTGGACACCAGCGGCAATGTGCTCGGCCTGCGAGAGCTGGCGCATCCGCATGTAAACGAACAGCCCTTCACCAGGTCATTGGCTGGTGTGGCAATACCGGAGGGCTTGGATACCGTGCTGATCCAGGCCCGCTGCAATGTTGATGGCTGGTCCGAAGCAACCTATGTGCTGCCTCTTGCCTGCTCCTCCTGCTGACGCCAGCGACGACACCACTCTGCTGAGGAGTCTTATAGACTAGACCCGATGATACGGGCTGCCTGCCAGAATAGTGGCGGCGCGATAGATCTGCTCTGCCAACAGCACCCGCACCAGCATATGTGGCCAGACCATCTTGCCCAAAGAGATCGAAAAATCTGCCTCAGCACGCAAGCTGGGGTCAATTCCATCCGCTCCCCCGATCACGAAGGCCACATCCTGGCGGCCGGTATCACGCCAATCGGCAAGGCGTTTTGAGAAATCAGGCGAACTCAGCAACTTGCCGCGTTCGTTCAATGTACAGATGACAGCCCCCTTGGGGATTGCCTTGCGCAGCAGCTCCGCCTCGGCGGCCATGCCTGCGTTTTTCTTGTCCTCGACTTCCACAATGCGACAAGGGCCCAGACCAAGGGCCCGGCCCGTGCGGTCGAAGCGCTCAATATAGTCGTCGATCAACTGCTTTTCCGGACTGGCCCGCAGCCGCCCGACCACACAGAAATGAACTTTCATGAGGACACTTTCGATACAGGCCCGCGCCAGGCGCATAATACGCTCTGCACGGGCCGATCTGATGGAACCGGATCCGATCTGGGGATCAGTTCTCGCTCTGGGCGGGTGACGTGCCCGCAGGCAGCCACATTTTCTCGAGCTGATAGAATTCGCGCACTTCCGGACGGAACAGATGGACGATGATATCGCCGGTATCGATCAGCACCCAGTCGCCGGTGTCTTTGCCTTCGACCTTGCAGACCATGCCGTAGTCCTGCTTCAGGCGGTCAGCCAGCTTTTCAGCCATAGACGCCACCTGACGGGTCGAACGACCCGAGGCAATAACCATGTGATCGCCAATAGCCGTTTTGCCGCGCAGGTCGATCTGCACGACATCTTCAGCCTTGTCGTCATTCAGCGAGGAAAGAACACGCGCCAGCAGCTCATCGCTGGTTGGCTGTGATTTGGTAGCCATTACGGCCACTCCGCGGCCAGCATCTGGGGCCGCCTGAGGTTCGGGTGACAGGACATTGTCCTCCTTATAACGCGCCGCCGGTCCCCCGGCGCTGGGGATGCTTTAATGTAGCAAGCCATATGCGGTTTTTCAATGAACCTTGACGGCCGGCTGCTATGCGCGCCGCGCAGGCGTAAGATCAGCGTGAAATGACAATTTAACTGGCCACCTCCCCCGTCGGCACCTGTCTCAGTCCTGCATCGCCACAGGCAAAGCCTCGTTCAACACGCGCACCTCCCGCTGCGGGAAGGGGATCGAGATTCCAGCCTCCTTGAAGGCGTCCCAGAGTGCCAGATAGACATTCCCGCGGATATTGGTCAGCCCGCCAGTGGGGTCGCTGATCCAGAACCGCAACACATAGTCCACGCTACTATCACCGAACCCGATGATATGGCAGACAGGGGCACGTGTCCCGCCGCTCAGAATACGGTCCACCCCCTTGGCAGCCTCTATCGCAACGCGGCGTACCTCATGCGGGTCATCATTGTAAGCCGTGCCAAACTTCAGATCCAACCGAACGAATCGATCGGAGTGAGACCAGTTCACCACCTCATTGGTGATAAAATCTTCGTTCGGGATCAGATATTCACGCCCATCACGAGTCACCACCGACACATAGCGCGCACCGAGAGAGTTGATCCAGCCGAAGGTCTCGCCCAGTGAGATAACATCCCCCGGCTTGATGGATTTATCTAGCAGAATGATGAGGCCCGATACCAGATTGGACACGACCTTCTGAAGGCCAAAACCGAGGCCAACACCGATGGCACCAGACAGGACTGCGAGGCCCGTCAGGTCTATTCCGATCGCCTTCAATCCAATAAAGAAGGCACCGCCAAGTAGCAGGATCTGCGCCAGTTTAGCACCCAGAACCTGCATTGATGGTGAAATGTCCGGATTGTTACGTATCCGGTTCGCGGCAACGGATGAAATCGCACGCGCCAGCGTGAGCATCACGCCGAGGATGACAATCGCCTGGACTATCAGGAACAGGGATATCCTAAGATCGCCAAAGTGAACCGCTACACTGTCGAGAAAATCCGTCGCCTCAGTCGTCAGGCCGAGAATCCTGAGGGTAACCCAGGCCCAGGCCCCGTATTTCACCAGCTTGCGAAGCAGCGGGTTGGCCACAAGGCGGGTGGCAAAGGACACGATCAGCCAGGCGAGGGAAAGATTGGCGATCACCACCAAGAGCCGCGACCGACTGGGCCAGGTCACCTCCTGCATGATCAGGACAGTGGTCCAGATCAGCAGGACAAAGAGGATTCCCCTGATACGCTTATGCAGGACAAGCGCGGCCCGCATTCGCCATCTCGGCCAGCCCGTCTGGCCGCGAAGCCAATTGTGAAAGGCCCCGGCGATGGGGCGGGCCAAGACTGCTGCAAGCAGCAACAGACCAACCGTAATCCCTAGCTGATAGGCATTCCAGGGTCGCAGCAACACCTCAGCAGAATCAGCCAGGAAGCCCCAGACCCGCTGCCCGAATTCAATCGCCTCGGCTGTCCCCTCGGCCAGCGCATCTTTGGTTTCGATCTGTTCTTCCGGATCCATAGCGCCCCCTTCGTGATCGAAGTCTGCCGCCCCTTTCCACAGGGATCAAGACAGGACATCGGCCACCGCCCGCCGCCGTTGCACAAACACCTTGTTCACTGCATTTCAGAACGAATCTTGATTGCCACGCCCAGCGGATGTATCTGACAGCCATGACCCTCGTTTTGGCCCATCATATAGAGCTGCAAGATCGCGCACGCTTGCGCGAACGGTTCTTTGGTGCCGCCCGCACGGTCCTGGCGCGCCTATAAGGCTGCGATCCAGCCCTTTGCCAGCTTACTCCAAAAACTACGGGAGAGGACCTATGTCCCCCAAGACGCTCTACGACAAAATCTGGGATGCGCATGTTGCGCATGAAGCAGAAGACGGCACCTGCCTGCTCTATATTGACCGCCATCTGGTTCACGAAGTGACCAGCCCGCAGGCGTTTGAAGGCCTGCGCATGGCAGGCCGCAAGGTACACGCGCCCGACAAAACCATTGCTGTGCCAGACCACAACGTGCCGACCACACTCGACCGCGCCAAAGGCATCGAGAATGAGGAAAGCCGCATTCAGGTCGAAGCACTCGACAAGAATGCCCGCGAATTCGGCGTACATTACTACCCCGTGGATGATGTCCGCCAGGGCATCGTACACATCGTCGGCCCGGAACAGGGCTGGACCCTGCCCGGCATGACCGTGGTCTGCGGCGACAGCCATACAGCAACCCACGGCGCCTTTGGCGCGCTGGCGCATGGCATCGGCACATCGGAAGTGGAGCACGTGCTGGCGACCCAGACGCTGATCCAGAAGAAATCCAAAAACATGAAGGTGGAGATCACCGGCAAGCTGAAACCAGGGGTGACCGCCAAGGACATCACCCTGGCCGTCATCGGCGAAACCGGCACCGCCGGCGGCACCGGCTATGTTATTGAGTATTGCGGAGAAGCGATCCGCGATCTTTCGATGGAAGGCCGCATGACCGTCTGCAATATGGCAATCGAGGGCGGCGCGCGCGCCGGTCTGATCGCCCCGGACGAGACCACGTTTGACTATGTCAAAGGCCGCCCGCACGCCCCGAAGGGCGCCCAGTGGGAAGCCGCACTGAATTGGTGGAAAACCCTCTATACCGACGAAGGCGCTCATTTCGACAAAGTTATCACCCTGAAAGGTGAGGACATCCAACCCGTCGTGACTTGGGGCACCAGCCCCGAGGACGTGCTGCCGATCACTGGTGTTGTTCCGGCACCTGAGGATTTCACCGGCGGCAAGATTGAGGCAGCCCGCCGCTCGATCGAATACATGGGCCTCACTCCCGGCCAGAAGCTGACCGACATCGAGATCGACACCGTGTTCATCGGGTCCTGCACCAACGGCCGCATCGAAGACCTGCGCGCCGTGGCTGATGTCGTGAAGGGCAAGAAGATCAAGGACGGCATGCGTGCCATGGTCGTACCCGGCTCCGGGTTGGTCCGCGCCCAAGCTGAGGAAGAGGGCATCGCCGAGATCCTCCAGGATGCCGGTTTCGAGTGGCGTCTTGCGGGCTGCTCCATGTGTCTGGCGATGAACCCCGACCAGCTGTCCGAAGGCGAGCGTTGTGCCGCAACCTCCAACCGGAACTTCGAAGGTCGTCAGGGCTACAAGGGTCGCACCCATCTGGTGTCCCCAGCCATGGCTGCCGCTGCTGCCCTGACAGGCAAGCTGACCGATGTGCGCGAGCTGAACTAAGGAGCCAGCAAAATGGAAAAATTCACAAAAATCCAAGGCATCGCTGCCCCCATGCCGCTGGTCAACATCGACACCGACATGATCATTCCGAAGGTGTTCCTGAAGTCCATTCAGCGCACCGGTTTCGGCAAGAACCTGTTCGACGAGATGCGCTATAACCGCGACGGATCCGAGATTGCCGACTTCGTGCTGAACAAGCCGCAGTATCGCGATGCCGAGATCCTGATTGCGGGCGACAACTTTGGCTGCGGCTCATCGCGCGAACACGCGCCTTGGGCGATTGCCGACTTTGGTATCAAATGCATTGTGTCCACATCCTTTGCGGACATCTTCTTCAACAACAGCTTCAAGAACGGCATCTTGCCGATTGTCCTGCCGCAAGAGCAGGTAGATCTGCTGATGAAGGACGCGGAAAAAGGTGCCAACGCACGCATGACCGTCGATCTGGAAGCGCAGGAGATCACCACGTCTGATGGTGAGGTGATCAAATTCGACGTTGATGCGTTCAAAAAGCACTGCCTGCTGAACGGGCTCGACGACATCGGTCTGACCATGGAAAAATCCACCTCCATCGCCAGCTTTGAAGACAAAGCTTCGCAAGAGCGCCCCTGGGTCTGAATCGACATCAGGTAACCTTCGATATCACAGCGAAAAGCCGCCCTCATGGGCGGCTTTTTATCTTGCGTGCTATGCTCCAGCAGCAGACAGCCACGCGATCTGCTGCCCATGCGGACCGGTCCATGCCAAGGGCTGACCGTCCTGCATAAGTAAGAACATATCGTCCCGAGACTGACCTGCACGGGCTGCAAACTGAGGGAAGACGCGCGGTCCCTCATTGCTGATCCATATTGCGTCACTCTCAAGCATCTGCTTGGCGAAAGCATCCCGCCGCTGTTGACCCGCGACATAGGTCAGAACTGCGGTGTGAAAGACGACGACGGTTGCATTGGCCGGTGCCTCAGCAATCAGCGCAGGCAGGTCCTGCGTCAAATCTCCGGAAACCACACGTGGCGGACAATGCTTTGCGACCGAAATCGCAGACCGCAGTCGATCAAGGCGCAGCTGATGTTCAGGCCAGACCAACTGCTCCAGCCAGGCCATGTCAGCATCACAACTGACATCAAGAGGGTTCAGATCCAGCCCCGCCCTCCAGATGATATCAGGGTGCGCCACCGGTCGCGGCGTACCCGGTGACGCGCTGCACTGAAAAATCGGAGAGCGACGTGCAAACTCCGACGGCGGGGACAGCTTATGGTCGCCCCAGTCATATCCATAGACATCCGGCAACAGGCACAGACCAGCGGAGGCGCCCACCTCAATCAGCGCGATCGGTCCAGTGATCTGCGCCAAAAGGGGCAGCAAGACAGCACAGCGTCCCGGCTCATTTGTTTGCGTCGTCCGTCTTCGCATGACCGCGGCGACTTCCTCGGCCCGGTCTCGGATGACCCTATCAAATGCCTCCGAACAGGAAATCTCACCTGCAACGTGGCGCACTGCCGCAAACAGCAGGTTGGGTTGCTGGCGATCCGCAGGCAGCACCGACAGAAAGCCGAGACAGTTTTGCGAGTGAGCCACATGCAGCGCCAGCCTCTCATAGATGGGTGACTGACCTGCGGCCTCAAACTGTGCGAATCTGATGTAGCGTTCCGCAATATGATGAATCATCCCAGCCTCCAACTAAACCACGAGCAGCACGCGCCAAACGTGACCTCCCCCGAGTGGCCCTACTATCCCGGCCGTGCGGCCCTGCCACAACATCTTGTGGACGACCGTATAAACCGTTGTTTTTATTCGACCCCAGCCACGATCACTGATGCAAACCAGCACCACCCTACCACCCAAAACACACAAAACCCTGCTGAAACTCTGGTGCGAACTTGAGCAATATCCCGCTGACAGGCACAAATAAGGCGGAAATGAGGCAGCGCTCAGCAGAGACATTTCACCAAGAAATGCATGCGGGCATCAAGTTGGAACAACGGCACGGCAATGCACCGGCCAGTCCAGTTTGAAGGGATCGAGGCGTGATAGCACGGATTACAGGCGCGGCCATCCGCGGCATCTTTGTTGCATTGTTGATTGCAATGCCATCGCTCCTGTTGCCGGATGCAGCGACACGATCACCCGAGGTGATCGCTCTGCTTGCCATCCTCGCCGCAGCGCTGACCTTCGCCGAGTATTTTTCAAGCTATCCAAGTTTCGTGGAGTTTCGCGAGGCTCCTCCGCTGAACAGAATGCGGTTCATATCGCTGGCCCTGATCGTCATTCTGGTCAGCCTAGTGGCCCGTCATCCGATGGAAGCCACCGCCCTCACCTCGCTGGTCCATGGTTTGGCCTCAGGGCTGGGCGACACACTTGATTTTGCGTTTTCCCCGATCCAGCTGACCGGTTTGATGATGCCTGCCCATGTGGCGCCAGATCTTATCACACAGGTGATGGCGGCAGCGGCGCTCAGCTATATGATTGCCCTCACCACCATCCTGGGTTTTGCACTGGCGATCCGGCTTCGGGACTGGCCGCTCGGCAACGGGCCTTTCAATGTCTGGACCAATCTGCCTCTCTTCGACCCCACGACCGGCGGCGATGTGGTTGAGCGACTGCAACGGGATGCCCGGATCAATATCGTTGGTGGCGTGCTTCTGCCCTTTGCGCTGCCTGCAATGGTAAAGCTCGCCTCCAGTGTGGTGGATCCCGGCCTGCTGGCGGCCCCGCAGACCCTGGTCTGGGTCGTCTCTGCCTGGGCCTTTGTTCCTGCGTCGATGATCATGCGCGGGCTCGCGATGCTGCGGATTTCAGATCTGATCGCACAGAAGCGCCGCGCGGCCTATGCCAGTTCAGAGGCATTGCAAACCGCATGAGACAGCTGGCCACGCTTCTGCTGGCCGCTCTTCTGCCCTTGATCAGCCCTGCCGACGCAGACCCTGCAAAGACGTTGCGCATCGCCAGCTTCAATACGGAGCTGTCCCGCAAGGGCCCCGGCCTTTTGTTGCGAGATCTGCAACGCAGCAAGGATCCGCAGATAACCGCCATTTTGCAGACCCTCACCGAGGCCGATGCGGATATACTTGTCTTGCAGGGGATTGATTGGGACTATGAAGGCCGCAGCGCAACCGAACTGCGCAACCTCCTGGCCAAACGCATTCCCCGTTATGGCCATATCTACGCCGCGCGGCCCAACACTGGCATGCAGACCGGGCGCGACATGGACGGTGATGGGCGATTGGGTACCGCACGGGATGCACAGGGCTATGGCCGCTTCACCGGGCAGGATGGCATGGCCATCCTCTCTCGACTGCCTATTCTACGCGATGACGTGAGAGATCTGTCTAAGTTGCTCTGGCAGGACTTGCCCGGCGCCACACTGCCAACCGACTCCAATGGCCCCCCCTTTCCCAGCCGTGACGCGCTGGCAGCGCAGCGTCTGTCTACAACCGGGCACTGGGTTGTCCCCATCCTGCTGCCCAGTGGTGAACCGCTATCAGTACTGGCATTTCAGGCAACACCCCCGCTGTTTGACGGGCCGGAGGACCGTAACGGACTGCGCAACCAAGACGAAATCAGGCTTTGGCAGGTCCTGCTGGATGGTGGGCTTGGTCCCAGACCAGCCGAACCATGGGTCATCGTGGGCGGGGCCAACCTCGACCCGGAGAAAGGCGCCGGTCGCCGCGCGGCCATCGCCGACCTACTTCGCGATCCGCGCCTGCAAGATCCACGGCCACGGGATAATGCAGGACACACAGATACCGTCAACTGGGGCACATCCGGGTCGATGCGTGTCGACTACATCCTGCCTTCACAAGCGTTGCAGGTTGTCGCGTCAGGGCTGATATGGCCTGCTAACATCCCGGCCACAGACGGCGACACGAACCGCCCTGCCAGCCGTCATGCGCTGGTCTGGACAGATTTGAATATTCCGTAGCAGTTTCACTGCAACAAGATGGCGAGAATACCGCCCTCTCAGCCATAAAAACAAAGCGATTAGCCGCTATATGCCCCCGAAACATTGACCCAAGTGCGATGTGCCGTTACCCCGACAGCAACGCTTTCAAGGAGTACCCATATGTCCAATCCATCGATTCTGATTCTGCCCGGCGACGGGATCGGCCCCGAGGTCATGGCCGAGGTCCGCAAGGTCATCACCTGGTATGGCGAAAAGCGCGATCTACAGTTCGATGTGAGCGAGGATCTTGTTGGTGGTGCCGCCTACGATGTGCATGGCAAACCGCTGGCGGATGAGACCATGGAGAAGGCGCAGGAGGTCGACGCCGTCCTGCTAGGCGCCGTAGGTGGCCCGAAATACGACGATCTCGACTTCTCTGTGAAGCCCGAGCGCGGCCTTCTGCGTCTGCGTAAGGAGATGGATCTCTACTCCAACCTGCGCCCGGCGCAATGCTTTGACGCACTGGCGGATTTCTCCTCCTTGAAAAAGGACATCGTTGCCGGTCTCGACATCATGATCGTGCGCGAACTGACCTCAGGTGTCTATTTCGGTGAGCCGCGCGGCATCTTTGAAGAGGGCAATGAGCGCGTCGGAATCAATACCCAGCGCTATACTGAGAGTGAAATCGAACGCGCCGCACGGTCTGCGTTTGAACTGGCCATGCGCCGGAACAAAAAACTCTGCTCGATGGAAAAAGCCAATGTGATGGAGTCCGGCATCCTGTGGCGCGAAGTGACCACCCGCGTCTCTGCCGACTACCCCGAGGTCGAGCTGTCCCACATGTATGCTGACAACGGCGCGATGCAGCTGGTGCGCGCGCCCAAGCAGTTTGACGTGATCCTCACCGACAATCTCTTTGGCGATATCCTGTCCGACTGTGCCGCAATGCTGACCGGCTCTCTGGGCATGCTGCCGTCTGCCTCGCTCGGTGCGCCGATGGCAAACGGCCGACCCAAGGCGCTGTATGAGCCGGTACACGGGTCCGCGCCGGATATCGCGGGCCAAGGCAAGGCAAATCCGATTGCCTGTATCCTGAGCTTTGCGATGGCGCTGCGCTACAGCTTTGATCAGGGGTCCGAGGCGGACCGTCTGGAAACTGCGGTAGAGAAAGTTCTGGCTGATGGTCACCGCACCGGCGATCTGCTGGGCGAAGAAGGCGTCTCTCCGATCAGCACGTCTGAAATGGGCGATGTGATCATCGCCGCCCTTGACGCCAGCCTCTAAGGGCTTCGGCATAAATCGCGGCGCGGGCCACCGATGGCCCCGCCGCATCAGCCTCAGACCGGTCGCAAACCTGACACGCGGCAGCCAGACCACGCGCCGATTGGACGGTGCGATCCGCGACAATCATCGGTTTTTTTAGTATTTCCCTGACAGTGTTAGCGCTATGGTGCAGGCTATCTGCCGCGTTTTGCAGCCATCCGGATAAGCCTATGAACATAAAAGCCGCTCTGCTTGCCCTCTTGGCCTATGCGATTTTTTCCACTCACGATGTGGTGGTCAAGATCCTCGGCGCCGATGTGTCGCCGGTTCAGTTGGTATTCTTCAGCAGCCTGTTATCCTTTCCTCTGCTGGTTCTGATGCTGGTGAAAGATGCGACTCCTGGCCATCTGAGACCTGTCCATCCCTGGTGGATGGCTGCGCGGTCCGCAACAATGGCTGTGATCCCTGCCAGCGCCTTTTATGCTTTCTCCGAACTGCCGCTGGCGGAAACCTATGCGTTGCTTTTTGCCACGCCGCTGCTGATCACTCTGCTGTCGATCCCGATCTTGGGCGAACGCGTTGGGCTGCCGCGATTGGCAGCGGTCGTGGTCGGCTTTGTCGGCGTAATGGTGGTGTTGCGCCCCGGCGCAACCAGTTTTGGCTTGGGTCATGCAGCGGCGCTTTTTGCCTCTTTTTGTGCCGCCTTCCAATCGGTCGTTCTGCGTAAAATCAGCGCTGATGAACGCCGGGTCGTACTGATGATTTATCCGATGCTGATGACCTTCGCGGTGATGGGATTGGCGCTGCCTCTGGTCTATGTTCCACTGGAAGGCGTGACCTTTGGCGGCATCGCGATTGTGGCCCTGTTTGGCTTCTGCGCAACCCTGCTGACCGTCAGCGCCTATACCATCGGTGAGGCCGCGATCGTCGCCCCCATGCAGTATTCGCAGATCATCTGGGCCACTCTTTTCAGCGTGGTTCTCTTCAACGAAAAGGTCGATTTGATGACATTGGTCGGCGCCGCCATCATCATCGCCAGCGGCATTTTTATTGTGCTGCGAGAAGCCTTTGGCGGGCGCTCCGACAATACTCCGGTTCTGCGCACCCGGAGCCGTGGATATACTGCGGGCGGCACCAATGTATCACTCATGCTGAAACGGCAAAGCGAGGATAAACCAGCGGAATAGGGCTTGCATATCCAATTCCTGCCGTGTAATTCCGCGCCACGGTCGGAGCGTAGCTCAGCCTGGTAGAGCACTGTCTTCGGGAGGCAGGGGCCGGAGGTTCGAATCCTCTCGCTCCGACCAATAAAACAAGGCGCCCTAAGGCGTCTTTGTTGTTTTCAGCGAAGTTGCCGCAACGACATTCGCAACATTTCGTGCGGTGGATGTGCGCATTCGTTGCCAGGGCGCGTCAAATTTTCCAGTCCATGATCCCGGCGGCCTTCTTCAGCGCATCCGGACTGTAGGATCGGTAGACGTTCTCCAAGGTTTCGCGCGAGGTAGCAAAGTAGGCTGTCGCGTCTTCCAGGGTCATGCCCCTTTTGAACGCCCAGGTTACTACCGTATGCTTGAGGGTGTGGGGCGTTACGTCCTTCAGTTCGGCGCGCTCGACAGCGGCTCGGAAGGCCTTATCGATCCGGTGTATCGAGGTGTTCTTGAAGGACACCACGTGGCTTCCCTCCTGAACCCAAGTTTTCATTTCCTCGTGGAGCGTGGCGGGCATCCTGACCAAGCCTTTGCGCTTCTTGGTTTCAGCCTCGGCCTTGCCGAGAAAATGGATCACACCAGTGTCAAGGTCGACCCAACCACTATCCAGGGAAGGCATCCACTTCAGTCGCGTGATCGCCGTCTTGCGGCGCCCAGTATAAAGCGCAATCTTGATGAACCTCTGGACGTGCGGTGCGGAAGCGCCCAACAGACGCTGCACTTCTTCCTCAGTCAGCCAGCGGTCATTCGCACCCCCCTTTTCCGGCAAGGTCACAATCGGAGCATAACTGATCCTGCGCGTCGCCAAGGCGTATTTAACCGCGGCATTCAGCGTCGTCATCTCGCGCCGAACGGTCCAAGCTGCACATTTTCTCCAGGCCGTGTAACCACGACACCTATCGATGTCGATTTCCGACACTTTCAGGTCACCCCAGTAAGGCGACAGAGCCTGAATTGTGTATAGTAAACGGTCCTTGTCGCGCACCGTCTTCATCTTGGCTTCACCGTAGTGCACCAGGACTTCGCCGACGGTGATCTCACCCGGCTCGTAAACATGATCATCCTGTCGTCTCTTCCGTGCGATGTAATCACTCAGGACTTCTTCTGCTTCCTTATGAAATCCGTCACCAAAACCTGTCCGGATCTGCTGTCCTCCGTCGAGGATGACCCAAGCGCCATCGTCTTTGCGCTGGAAGAGTCGGGCCGGTTTGCGTTTGCGTGGCATGTGGAAACGAACCTCGCCAGTTCTTCACGTGTCATGTAAAAACGCTGCCCAATCTTGGTCGCGTTAATTTGTCCATCGTGGATCATCGTCCTAACCGTTCTGGACGAAATGGTGCGGTGCAAAGCTGCTGCAAAATCTTCAACAGTCAAAAACGCTTCGTCAGCTCTCATGCTGGCCTGCCTGGGTCGGCAAGAACATCGGCAGGGTGTTGCAGAACATGCTGATGGTAAAGGATCGTTTCTTGCGGGCCTCATGCTGGATGCTTTTGCTCATTGCGAGAACAACTCCTGTTTTCATGTTAACAGAATACTCTATAGCAACTGCGACTTCGTATGCGCACCAAACCCCAAAGGAAAATATTAAATATATGATTTTAATGAGCAAAATTCGATCATAGGTGTTTCAGGAATTGTTTCAGAAGCTGAAAAATCTTAGCGGCTACGTGCTTCCGAAACACGGTCGATGAAATCAACAATAGGTTGCGCAAGCCACTATCCGCACTTAGAAATTTCCCACGCAGTCAATTTTGGCTTCGCCAAGACAGAACTATCAAGAACGGACTTTCCATGAACCCCACCGAGATCTTCGAAGCCCTGGAACAGATCTCCGACAAACCGTTCGACGCTGACGAATTCCCGTTCGATTTTGCCCAGGCCACGGATGTCGCCCAGGCGGCTATTGCTAAGCTGCGCAATGGCACGACCAATAAGTCGGATCAGCCCGGCGGCGTCCTGGTCAACAAGAAGTTCCACTTTGCGCCTGCCATGTCTGGCATGGCCGATGTCACCCTGGAGGCCCTGCGAAACTCCAAGAAGACCGCCACCGCCAAACCGGCGATCCTGATCGCCACCGATGGCGAAATGGTGGCTGCCCAACAGCGGGTTAGCGGAGAGACCCTGCATTGCCGTTTTGACGAGATCGGGGACAAATTCGGCTTCTTCCTGCCTGCTGCGGGCAAGGAACGCTATGAGGCAGCCGAAGAAAACCCGATCGACGTCAAGGTCACCGCCAAGCTGGCCAAGCTCTATGACGCTCTGGTGCGCAAGAACCCGGATTGGGCCAGCGACGCGCGTCGGCATGAGATGAGCCAGCTGATGATGCGGCTGATCTTCTGCATGTTTGCCGAGGACGTGGGCATCTTCCCCGATAACCAGTTCAGCCAGATCCTGTTCAACCATGCGGGCAACAAGGGCGAGGAAGCACGCGAGGTGATTATCGCTTCCTTCACCGCCATGAACCAACCCAAGGACAAGCGCAGCGATCTTCCTGCCTGGGCGGGTGACCTGGAATATGTGAACGGCGGGCTCTTTGCGGGATCTATCGACGCGCCCGTCTTTGACGTGACCGCCTATCGCTATCTGCGCGATGCCTGTGATGAGGATTGGCGCGAGATCAATCCGGACATCTTTGGCTCCATGATCCAGTCGGTGGCTGATCCAAAACAGCGCAGCGAGCTGGGGATGCACTACACCTCGGTGCCCAACATCATGAAGGTGATCGGGCCGCTGTTCCTGGATGATCTTGATGCCGAGATAGTGAGGGCTTGGGAACGGCCCAATGGCCTGCGCAGGGCGCTGACGCGGATCGAGGGGATCCGGGTTTTTGACCCCGCCTGTGGATCAGGCAATTTCCTGGTCGTTTCTTACCGTCAGCTGCGCGAACGCGAAATGCGGATCCTGGAGCGGCTGGAGGAACTGACGGGTGAGAGCACCAAGGAAATGTTCTCGGCCGTGAAAATCGCCAATTTCCACGGGATCGAGATCACCGATTTCGCCGCAGAAACCGCCAAGCTGGCGCTGTTCATCGCGGAGTATCAGGCCAACGCGGTGTTCAAGGAGGTTTTTGGACAGAGCCCGCCCAGCCTGCCGCTACGCGAGAGCGCCCACATCGTCTGTGACAACGCCCTACAGGTGGATTGGGAAGAGGTTTGCCCGCCGCCTGGAGAGGGCGAAGAGGTGTTCATAGCAGGCAATCCGCCGTTTCTTGGAAAGGGCAAGAAAGAAACTCAGCATCTCCAGGACATGGAGTATATCTTCGGTGACCGGCTGAAAAAATATGGATATGTCGACTATGTAGGCTGCTGGTTCCTTCTTGCTTCGGATTTTATTGCAGGTAGAGCTGCCAAATTCGCACTGGTTGCCACGAACTCGGTTTGCCAAGGTCGTCAGGTTGACCAACTGTGGCCTGCGCTTCTTTCCAAGGGAGCTGAGATCTTTTTCGCACATACAACCTTCAAGTGGTCTAATAACGCCTCAGGCAAGGCTGCAGTCAATTGCGTTATCGTAGGTCTGAGAAATCCGAGCACAGGAACCACCAGAAGGCTTTTTTCGGATGGGGTTGTTCATGAGTGCGATCAGATAAATCGGTATTTGATTAACGCGGTGGACGTGCCGGTAGCGAGTGCTCCAAACCCAATATTTAACCTTCTTCCAAAGATGGTAACTGGTAGCGTCCCCAATGACGGGGGAAATCTGATCCTGTCCAACATTGAGAAGGCCAACCTGCTGGGCGAAGCACCCAGCGCTACCCAGTTCCTTCGACGTTTTGCCGGATCAGAAGATTTTATCAAGTCGCTGGACCGTTGGTGTTTGGCGATTGACGACGATGCTTTGCCTGAAGCAATGAAGATCGAAGAGGTCTGTGAGAGGACACGGCGGGTCGCAGAAATCCGCAAAGTGAGTAAAAAGAAGGAAACCAGAGAGTTTCTTTCAACCGTGCCCCATCGCTTTCAACATGTAGGGCCGAGAGTTGGCTCCCCCACGATTATTCCCTCTGTGAGCTCAGAACGGAGAGCGTGGTTCCCTGTAGGAAAGCTTGAGCGTGGCGCTGTGGTTTCCAACTTGGCATTTCTGATCCCGGACTCTCCCGACTGGTGCCTTGCCCTGATTGCCTCTCGCATCCATTTGATCTGGATCGCAACCGTCTGCGGCAAGCTGAAATCCGATTTCCGCTATTCCAACACTTTGGGTTGGAACACCTTCCCTGTGCCAAAGTTCTCGGAGGAACAGCTTGAGGCACTCAATGCCTCGGCCCGCAAGATCCTGAAGTGCCGCTATTCCCATTACCCAGCGACCATCGCCCAGCTCTATGACCCGGAGAAGATGCCCGACGACCTGCGCGCGGTGCATCGGGAGAATGATGATCTGTTGGAGACCATGTATATCGGGCGGCCCTTCCGCAATGACACCGAACGGCTGGAGCATCTTTTCAAGCTCTATGCCGCCAAGATCAAACAGATTGAAAAACAGGCTGCGAAAGGCAAGCGCGGCAAAAGGAGCAAATAGATGGCTCAGATGCTCAATGTGACCTACGGGCGCTCGAAGTCCTCGACCAACGCCATGGGCATGCGCGAAATGCAGGCGCGGGCCTATGCGGCGCGGGCGGCACAATTCCTGCTGCTGAAAGCGCCCCCGGCGGCGGGGAAAAGCCGGGCACTGATGCTCATCGCACTCGACAAGATGCGCCATCAGGCCCGTGAAAAGACTATCGTCTGCGTGCCAGAAACCTCGATCGGCGGGTCATTCCGCTCGACGGATCTGACCAGCTATGGGTTCGAGGCGGATTGGGAGGTCGAGGACAAGTGGAACCTCTGCCTGACTGGCGATGACGCCCAGGATCAGAAGGTGAAAGCCTTTGTCGACTTCATGGGCTCAGACGCTGAGGTCCTGGTCTGCACTCACGCCACCTTCCGCTTTGCCTATGACAAGGTGATGGAAGATCAGGGGATCGAGGCGTTTGACGATTGCTTCATCGCAGTGGATGAATTCCATCACGTCTCGGCCTCGGACAACAACCGCCTCGGCGTGATTTTGCGAGCCTTGGTGGCTCGCGAGAAATGCCATTTGATGGCCATGACCGGCAGCTATTTCCGTGGCGACGCCGACCCCGTGCTGCGCCCCGAGGATGAGGCCAAGTTCACCACGATCACCTACAGCTACTACGAACAGCTGGAGGGCTATGAGCACCTCAAGGCGCTGGGGGTGAATTACCAGTTCTACAAAGGCAACTATACCAACGGACTGGAAGGTGTGCTGAACCCGGCACAGAAGACCATCATCCACATTCCTCACCGTGGCTCGTCCGAGGCGTTCGATGACAAGAACAATGAGGTCGGAAAGATCATGGATTTCCTTGGCAAGCACGTCGGTCGGGATCCGGAAACCGGGTTCGATCTGATCGAATTGCCCGAGGGGCGGGTTCTGAAGGTTGCCGACCTCGTTGACGATGGTCCAGGGCGCGGCATCGTCAAGACGGCCCTGTCGCGCGAGATAAAGGGCGTGGATGGGAAACGAGATGATGCGGCGGATCGAGCCAAGGTGGACATCATCATCGCGCTTGGCATGGCAAAGGAAGGGTTCGACTGGGTCTGGTGCGAGCATGCGCTGACCATCGGGTATCGATCCTCGCTCACAGAAATCGTGCAGATTATCGGCCGCGCCACGCGCGATGCTCCGGGAAAGCCGCGCGCTGCTTTCACCAACCTGGTGGCAGAGCCAGGGGTCGAAACCGATGTGGTTTCGGACGCGGTCAACGACATGCTCAAGGCGATCTCTGGTTCGCTTCTGATGGAGCAGGTGCTGGCCCCGAACTTCAAGTTTTATCGCCGCGAAGACGGGGACGTGCGTGAGCCGGTGCATAGCGATGGCCAGGGCAACGTCATGATCGGCATCAAGGGCTTGATCGAGCCGCCCACTGTGCGCGCCAAAGAGATCTGCGAGCAGGATATGCATGATCTGCTGGCTGCGGCCTGCCAGGCCATGGACAAGCGGGTTCTGGCGCCTGACACGGCCCCTGAGGTCGCTACCCAGATGGTTCTGACAGACATCATCGAAACGCGCTATCCGGACCTCAATGACGAAGAAACCGAAAGCGCCCGCCAGCATCTCGCTGCGCATATGAACATCCTGACCCTTGCCCGGCAGGAAGAGCAGCGTGGGATGGCGGAGGCTGCGGCGGTTTTTGAAGGCAAGCCAACTGATGTTGACGACAACGGTGAAGAAGAACCAGAGGGTGCCCCGAACACACTTCTGCAAATGGTGAAGAAATTCATCAACGTGCGCGAAATCGACGTAGATCTGATTGACAGTGTGAATGCCTTCCAAGAACGGTTTGAAGTCGCTTCCAAGTCGCTCGACGCTCAGTTGCTGCAGCACGTCCAGTCCGCCATGGTCGCCATCCGCGTCGCCATGACCGAGGAAGAGGCACGCACGCTTTGGCCACGGATCAAGGCGTTTCGGGCTTCCGAGGGGCGTGAACCCAATCTGAACGCAGCTGATGCATTGGAGAAGCGGATGGCCGAGACCTTGGCCTGGCTCAAAACCCAGAAAGCCAAACGAATGCGTGAAGGGGCGCTCTGATGCCAAGACCCACACTTGATGACATCTTCGCCGAGCCTGACGAGTTTGGCCTTCTTCAAGTCGCCCCTCAGAAGCAGGTTGCGTCGAAATCTGACGGCGGGACAGCGGTTCTCAGCGACGTTACGCGGTTTTTCGAGCAGCACGGTCGTCTGCCGGATCCGGACGCGGAAGACCACGAAGAGATGCGCCTGGGAACCATTTGGGACAAGTTGAGGCAAGCCCCGACCCAAGACATGTTGGAGGCGGATAGGCTGGGCCTCTTGACTGCCGCAGAACCTGAACACGCGAACTGGCGCGACGAGCCAACTGAAGATGTTATCCCAGACAGTCTGGACGATATATTTGCTGATGATGATCTGGAGGTGCCAACAGAATTCTCGGACCTCCGTCATGTTACGCCGTCTGCGGAGAGGCATCAGCCAGAACACCGTGCAGAGTTTGTCCCTTGCCAAGAATTCGACCAATTCGAAGCCAAGTTCTCGCAGATTCAGGCCGCTCTAGAAGCAGGTGAGCGGAAAACCAGGATCGTTGAGAAATGGGCGATTATCGAACCTGTCGCCGGGGATGTTTTCATCCGAAATGGGCTTCTGTGCCTCGTAGTCGAGCGGATGCGTAAATCTTCAGGCGGGTTGTCTCAGGAAGACCGGTTGCGCATAGTGCTGTCCAACGGCACGGAAAGTGACCCCATGGTCGCTTCATTCCGCAAAGCGTTGAACGATGACAAAACCGCCCGTTCCGTTCAGAAGGTTGGGTTGGGGCCACTCGATCCGGAATGGGAGGCGGACCAGCTGGCCGTCACCGGGATAATCTATGTCGCAAAATCTATGTCCGATGATCCTAACATCCGGCCACACCGCGACATTCTTCACAAGATCGGTGTGACCAGCCAGGACGTGAAACGTCGTGTGGCAGATGCCAAGAATGACCCAACCTTTCTGCTGGCCCCTGTTGAGATCGTCGCAACATACCGTTTAAGAAACTTACCCAGGGAAAGGGTCGAGAAGCTTCTTCATCGGTTCTTCGAAGCAGCGCGTCCTGCAAAACTCACTGTCCCAGATCGTTTTGGCAATAAGATGCACCACCCCAAGGAATGGTTCTTTGTTTTGCCAGAGCATGTGAGTCATGCCGCAGCGTTGATCCGAGAAGGGCGGCTGCATGAGTTCTGGTATGATCCGACCAGCCAGAAAATTTCACCCAGAACCAAGGCATCGTAACCCGTCGAACTATAAGGCTGGTTAAAATTATTAGGAAAAACAAATGGAAGCACGAAACCGCACAATTGAGGATTGGTTTGCTTGGATCCGCGATGGTCATGTCGTGCTTCCCAGGTTTCAGCGGTTTGAGGCATGGGGTGGTGGCAGGTTCAAGGCATCCTGGAAAACATCCTACGCAAACCGGCACTGCCTGTTGGAGCTCTGTTGACCCTTGAAGTTGGAGAGACACCGCCGTTCCATGCGCGCCCGATTTCCGGCGCTCCACAACCCCAAGGTCGACCTGGCTATCATCTATTAGACGGTCAGCAGCGTGTTACAGCTCTCTGGCGCAGTCTGAATGGTCTATATCCGGACTTTACCTACATGGTGAACGTTGACAGCAATGAGGAGCCCGAAATCGACGCCATTCGACGGTATGACAATAAGGGGCAAAGGTATCCTCGTTGGTGCAATAGCCCTGTAGAAACCTGGAAACGGCGTCGCATACCTGTCGAAATGCTCGCCCCGGATGAAGCAGGCCGTGGTCGCTTAAAAGTCTGGAGCAAAGAAGCAGCCGCTGGTGATATGGATTTCTATAGTGAAATCAATGAAATCGCAAACGAGCTTCGAGGACGCATTGCCAAATATTCACTACCATTTCTTTCACTTCCCTTGGGCACTTCAAGGGATGCAGCGCTTGACGTTTTCATCAAGATGAATACTCAAAATACCGCGCTGTCCGCGTTCGACATCGTAGTGGCACAGGTTGAAGCGGAGATGGACGCATCACTCCACGAAAAGGTTGAGGCACTAAAAGCGGCTGTGCCAGGCGCCTCAAGATTTGGTGATCCTGGTGAAATAGCGATGCAGGTGGGAGCCATTCTTTTGGATCGACCACCAAATCGCGCGACTTACCTATCCAAGGATTTTGGGGCATCCCTCGCAAAGAATTGGGCTGATGTTGAGCGAGGCTTATTAAGGGCTATCGGCTTCCTTGCCGAAGAAAAAATATTTAATGCCAAGCTTCTACCTTCGGATCCTATCCTCTCGGTGCTGGCAGCTTTTTGGGCTACCGCGGCAGAAGGGAAGGATGCCAAAGGCGCTGCTCGACGTCTGGCTCGAAAAGCGCTCTGGAGCGGTGCTTTCTCGGAACGCTACCAAAAGACAAGCGCGACCAGAGCAGCCCTCGATGTTCGACAACTGATTGCTTATCGCGATGAGAATGGGCCTCTACCTGAACTCCTAGACCGTCAACGCACTCCACTGCCGACAGTTGGGGAGCTCAAGACCGGTGGTTGGCCGAAGACGAAAGATCGTCTTGGGCGCGCCATCCTGACTGCTTCGCTACGCATCGGCGGGTATGACTTTGCCGATGAAGCACCCTTTGGCCAAGAAAGTTTCGAAAAACGCGAATACCACCACTTGTTTCCTAAAGCTCTACTTGAGAAGAATTTCGAGAAACGTGACATATTTTGCGCATTGAATTGCGCACTAATTAGCTGGCGAACCAATCGCTCGATTGGAGCAAAACCGCCGGCAACCTATATCGCCGAACGTGCTAAAGAAATCGATATAGACGAAGCCGAAGTAAGTCGCCGCCTCAGCTCACATGCCATTCCTGTGCAAAAGCTGACAACTGGTGACTTCAATGAATTCCTTGAGGCACGAGCCAAAATGATAGAAGGTGTGATGTTGAAACTTTGCGATGGTGAAAGCGTAGGATTGCACGACGTATTTTAACCACGCAAAGCAGGAGCAGCCGTGTCTTTGTAGCTGGTCAGAGCGCCGTGCAGATACAGGCCAGAGGTGGACGTGTCCCGTTTTTGAGCCGCCCCAGGTGCTCGTTTAGGCCACTTTCTCGTTCTTGAAATTGAGGTTCGTCATAAGAAGAGCTTTGTGATGGCGCCCGTCACCCCCATCAAACACGCCGCTATGAGAAAAGGCACCAGAAACGTGCCCACGTCGATCCGATACCGCTTAGACTGAATTCTAGCGATTTCAGCACGCATCTTTTCGTCAGCGAGCTTCAGATTAGTGGAGCATGTTTCTGTCATGATCTCGGTATCTCCTCATGTTCATTTTGACCATTGCCATCGCAAACACCAAACATCATTCTCGTAGCAACCTCTACACGCTGACCTCACCCTAAAAGCTATCTTCTCCCTCGTTCGGCCTAAGGTCTCTCTCAGTCCGATGAGCACCTCCCTTTGGTCGGCGCTCAACCAAGTCGTGTGCCTTGTTATCAAGCGTTGATCGCCTATTCATTGTGTTCCAGTTCGAAACCATAGAACACCATTACAGCCCAAAAGTAGGCCGCATAAGAAGTCGACTGTAAAGGAAATTGCTGGTCACCTGCAGCGTTGCAGACAGGCCCCTGGCGGTCACCTAGATGTTCATGAACTCTCGGAAGACAACGAACTTATTGAAATGTGTCTCCTCGGCACTCATCTTCGCAATATATTGGATAACCCCAGCAGATTCAACGCCCTGACAGTCAAAAGATCCCTGCCGCACCAAGCTCAGCCAGTGCATGTGCCCGATCTCGAACAAGCGCTCGGTGCGCTCGGCTCGTGTGGAAGATTCGATGTCCTGATCCACCTGCACAATCATGTGCCAATGCGGATTCACGTCCATTTTCTCTGGGAAGGCGAACCAGACCAAGCGCTCGTCCGGCCGCTTACCCCACTTCGGCCCGTTGATCTCACGGTTCACACGTGCATCCCACTCTTTCAGCAAAGCGCGCATACGCAGATAACCCAATGGCTGGTGGTTCGATGCCAGCGTAATGAAGTGCGTGAAATCGTAGTCAAGCAGCTTGGTGCGCAGCTCCTGGCGTATGCGCTGGTGCAGAGCACAGCGCCCTCCTCTGCCAATCGCTCCCTTTCCTGCCCAGTCCTTCATGTGTCCGGTTCCTTCGGTGATTTACGGTCCACTGGGCACTATAGCAACCGCGTTCACGGGACGCGCAAAATGGGCTAAAAATAATTACCAGCTTCTGGAGGTCGGTGCACGACCCTTGAATCCGAAAAGCCCACCAGGATGGCTGGGGCGCTCTCTGGCGGGCACTTAGACTATCAGCGTCGTCATTGTAGCAGGCAGCCTGCGATGCGCAGCCCTGAAGCTGTTGAGAAGCTCAGGCAAGTAGCCAACTGGCATGGGAACTTCCGTTTCAAGGTTGCTCGCGGCGCCAGAATGCATCCCCCTAGTCTCCATCTAAAAAACCTAGGACTTCGCTTCACATGTCTGGCACCGACGGGACCTACCGGGATGTCGAGCCATTCCTTGGCACGGCGAGAAGGGCTTCAATGTCCAAATGTTTCCGTGATCTGATCTATCGACCGCGTCTGAAAGTGAGGCATGGGAGCTTTCTATCCACGGCTAACGGACAGGATGTGGTTGCGATGGCGCGTCCGTAAGCTCCTCTGGACGATCTGGCGCACTTTGTTCCACCCAATCCATGATTAACGTGCCGGACGGTCTATCACGCGGCACCATCACTCTGGACACACTCTGCTCGATCCGGGCGGTAACTGCGACACTGACATAGTGTGTTCTCAGGCGCGCTGTTTGCGTCGCTGAGCGCGGTCCATGTTCTGATGCGTTTCGTATGCTGCACGCACGCTATCGATGTTGTACGCGCTCTTCTACAGTGCTGGACTGACACCGAAGCCCCTTGTTTCCTTGGCTTCCTCACCGACAGAGGTTTACATTTCTCGTGAAAAACGCCGTTTTCGGCTTCAATCCGTCAACTTTATGTAAATCTTAGGTAAACCCTGAAGGCTGATTTTGCGGTGTTTTCGAGGGTTCGGGGTTTACGTGAACCGGCGCTGAAGTTGTCGGATGTCAGCCCATGTAAACCCCATGACAACCCTATCGCTTGTTGCTGCGGAAGTATTCGGGACCCGGCGAAGCGCAACGATCGAGCCATTCCTCACCGTGGTCCCAGCATAAGTCCAACTCATCCAGATCGAGGCGCGCAGCGACGCCGCAGGAGCTGCACCCGACGCAAGGTGGGCCGAGTTGCTCACCTCGCGCAGGAAGCGCAGCCAGGCGCGTTCGTTGGGGGTCAGCGGCACATGTTACCTACCTCCCGAAGATCGACTTGATCGCCGCCTGCGATCTGCTGGTAAGCCGGGGATCCGTGTTGTTCGAGGCCTCACGGATCGCCTGCAGCCAACCAACTTCGTTCGCGGTGACGGGTTCGCCGAACACCTCCACGACTGCCTCAGCCGCCGTCTGGCCGATCGCTTGTTCTAAAGCGAGCCGCATCACGAAGGCCGGATCTGCCTCCAGTGCGCGCGCCAAGGCCGGGACGCGATCCAGAGCGACCTTGGAGCTCCCCTGCTTGATCATCGTGATCATGTTCTGGTTGACATATCCGGCTTCGGCGGCGATTTCTGACTGGCTCTTCTGACCTTTCAGTTCGAGCACCCGGCGTTCCACTTATTTCGCCAACGGTGTATCTTCGTGCGGGTTTTTGGTCATCACTATCCTCTCCGATTGGATGTAGATCGAGTTTCTATTCTTCATTATAGCGATGACGTGTATGGGGATTTGTGGCGGGATTTGTTCGCAATGAAACCGCAAAGTTTTTCCGGCACCAACTACCACTGAAGCTCAGTGACCGGCACCAGAACCCCTTATTTTGCTGATCTTTGCCCCGGTCACTCGCCTTCGGGAGGCAGGGGCCGGAGGTTCGAATCCTCTCGCTCCGACCAAATATGCAAAGGCGCCCTTGGGCGCCTTTTGTGTTTTCAGGTTAGTGCTCCGCCTTTAGCCGCCGTTTGTGGCAAAACACATGAACAACCCGGCGCCACCTGTCATGGCAAGAGCTTCCATCGAACATCCACGCGTGTCATGGGCCGCATTCCAAGATGTATTGCCGCCACCATGGCGATCGTGATGTCCGACCGTGACACTGCCCTCACCGGAACTGGTCCAATTGCTACAGGTCTTATCGCCTTCCATCCATGGAAAGTAAGCAGTGCCATCCGCCATGGTGCCGGTCAGCAGATCATGGACATTCGGGCGATCACCCCGACCATTCACCAGATTGCCATTCTCATCCAGCCCAGTGGCTTTGACAATATTGGGACTAAGATGCAGCTCATCCAGATTGCCCGCGATCAATACACCCTTGGCATTGTGCCAAGGACCGCTGCCAATCCGCTCACGCGCTGAAATCCCGCGCTTGCCCTCTTCCTGTGTGCTGAGATAGGCGCGCCAGGTTTTGCCCGTGATACCGGCCGCTTCGGCGAGGCTGGCACAATGCGCGTCTGCACCCGCGAGCCCGCCGAGATCACCGCCCTTACCCGAGCCGACGCTGGTCACAAAAAAGCTCATGCTGGTGTCCTGAGCCAGCGCAGCCCCACCAGCGCTCAAGAGCAGCGGGATAGCGATCAGCGCGGCTTTTGCCGCTGCCATGGTCACTGTCATCTTTCTAGTCTCCCTTGTTGTATCGAAGCGAGCGCCTGACCGCATTCTAGCAGAACGATATCACGGACCCTGCTCTGCGGGCACATACGCTTGCCAACCTTTAAGTAGAGGCCAGCAGGAGGTTTTCAAACTTGAGCTAAGCACACCCGCCAAGGATGAACCCCCATAACGGAAGAAAGCCGCACTGAGATCTCTCGGTGCGGCTTTCTTTTATGTATCTCCAATTGGCTCTGATCCGCCAATTAGGCTCGAATTTCGTGCCCAGATTACCCGTGCAGGCGTTCCAGCAGGTCACCCAATGTGGCCTTTTCCTCAGCGCTGTATTTTGCCACCCGGCTGCGCCATAGCGTGGCCTGCGAGCGCAGGATCAGACCGTCCGACATCAGCTTCAGGTGGTTGGCCCGCAGGGTTTCCCCGGTCGATGTGATATCGGCAACCATTTCAGCCGTCTCGTTCTTGACGGTGCCCTCGGTCGCGCCTTGGCTATCAACCAGTTGATAATCCGCAACACCTGCGTCCATCAGATATTCACGCACAAGACGGTGATACTTCGTCGCGATGCGCAACCGATGGCCGTGTTTCGCACGGAAAGCGGCGGCGACCGCATCCAGATCGTCGATGGTCTCTACGTCGACCCAGACTTGTGGCACCGCCAGAATGAGATCGGCATGACCAAAGCCCAGCCCTGCGATTTCTTCAACCTGCTGCTCCCAGAGGGGTAGTTTTTCCTGTACCAGATCGGTCCCGGTCACCCCAAGATGGATGCGCCCGGCGGCCAGTTCACGGGGCATCTCCCCTGCGGACAGCAGCACCAGATCGATCCCCTCAATCCCCTCGACTGCGCCGGCATATTCACGGTCCGACCCGGTGCGCGACAGGGTAATTCCGCGTTTTGCAAACCACTCGAAGGTCTTCTCCATCAGCCGCCCCTTGGACGGCACCCCAAGCTTCAGGCTCATGACTTCGCCCCTTCCAGCAGCAGCATCAGATCGGGACGAACCACACCGCCGACGGCGGGGATTTCTGCCCCCTGCCCAAGCTGCCGCGTCAGCGCGTCATAGCGACCACCGCTGGCAATCACCGGCAGATCTGGACGGCTATCAGCGTAAAATCCAAACACGAAGCCATCGTAATATTCCATTGACGTGCGCCCGTATGAGGCTTCAAAATCAAGGCTGTCGACATCAATGCCCCGCGCCTTCATCGCTGCGGTACGCGCATCAAGCCGGTCCAGCGCAGGGTTGATCGCAGGCAGATCCACCGCGATATCGCGCAGCTGTTCAGATGCATACGGAATGGTCTCGCGCACCGCCATCAGCGCCTCTAGTGCGGTCAGCTCGTTCTCAGCAATCGGCGGGGCTGCCGCATCAGCGCGCAGGGCCTCAACACGGGCATCGACCTCCGCGGGGCGACGTTTGCCAATGGCGGGCACCTTCCCCGTCAACACCCCTTCGGTCGACAGCAGCTTGCGACGGCTTTCCGCAACTGGGCTGCGCCCGGCAAACTGGTCAAGCATCGCCCGGAACCGGCGCGGTCGCCAGATATGTCGCATCAGGGCTGCCTTGCGCAACGACGTGGTGTTAAGTCCCTCGACCGCAGCCATCAGAATACCGATATCCCCGGTCGCCGCCCGCACAGGCAGGTCGCGCAGTTGCAGCGCAATCAGCGCAAACACCTCGGCATCGGATCCGGCGGGATCATTGCGTTCAAAGACCTCATACCCGACCTGAAGATACTCGTTGGCGCGGTCTTCGTCGTGTTCCTGACGGCGAAATACATCGCCCGCATAGGTATAACGCGCAGGCTCTGCGCCATCGCGCATGTGCATTTCGACCACTGGCACGGTAAAATCAGGCCGCAGCATCTGCTCTCCGCGCAGCGCATCTGAGGTCACATAAGCGCGGGCACGGATGTCCTCACCATAGAGATCCAACAGTGTCTCCGCAGGCTGCAGGAACGGCGGCTCCACAACCCGTGCGCCAGCAGCCTCAAAACTCATGCGCAGCCGCGCGGCCAGCGACAGGGCGCTTAGACGATCACTCATCGTTCAGCCCTGCCCTGCGAGGATTTCGCGCACCTTGGCAACAAGATCACCGCGTGGCACTTCAAACTGGCTTGGACGCTCTTTCCACTCCTCAAGAGTCGCATTCTCAGCGATTTGCGCGCCAAGAATGAGATCCTTGATCTGCACCACACCGCTATCTTTTTCCTCGCCACCCTCGATCACCGCGATGGGCGAGTTGCGCTTGTCCGCATATTTCAACTGGTTGCCGAAATTCTTGGGGTTGCCCAGATAGACCTCGGCTCGGATACCTGCATTACGCAGCTCGGCCACCATGGTCTGATAGTCCGCCATGCGGGCCTTATCCATCACGGTAACGACGACGGGTCCAGTGGCCTCGGCCTTGATCCGGCCCTTTTCGCGCAGCGCCGCCAACAGACGGTCGACGCCAATGGACACGCCAGTTGCCGGAACTTCCTGACCGGTAAACCGCTTTACCAAGTCATCATAGCGGCCACCGCCAGAAACCGAACCGAACTGCCGTTTGTGGCCTTTCTCGTCAAGGATCTCAAAGGTGAGTTCCGCCTCATAAACTGGCCCGGTGTAATAGCCCAGACCGCGCACCACCGATGGGTCAATGTCGATGCGGTCAGCACCGTAGCCGCCTGCGGCCAGTAGTTCGCCGATCTGCTCCAGCTCGCCAACACCCTCAGCACCAATGGAGCTGCTGCCAACCGCCTCGCGGAGGTTGGCAAGGGTCTTGGCAGCGTCCGCCCCCTTGGACGTCAGGAAGGCCAGCACCGGCGCGGCCTGATCTTCCGACAAACCAACACCATCGATAAACGCACCGGATGCATCCAGACGCCCCTTGGTCAGCAATTCGCGTACGCCTGCCTCGCCAACCTTATCGAATTTATCGATGGTGCGTAGCACATCGTCGCGCTTGGCATCGCCTGCCTCGAGCCCCATGGCCTCCAGCACGCCATTCAGCACTTTGCGATTGTTCACCCGCACCAGATAGTCGCCGCGCGGAATGCCGACGGTTTCCAACGTATCAGAAAGCATCGCGCAGATCTCAGCGTCCGCCGCCATCGAGGCAGTGCCAACGGTATCAGCGTCACATTGGTAAAACTGGCGGTAGCGCCCCGGACCGGGCTTCTCATTGCGCCAAACCGGCCCCATCGCGTAGCGGCGATACGGCGTCGGCAGGTCGTTGCGGTGCTGGGCGTAAACCCGAGCCAGCGGGGCAGTCAGGTCATAGCGCAGCGCCATCCAATCACCGTTGCCGCTGTCGTCGTATTCCTGCCAGGCGAAAACCCCCTCATTCGGACGATCGACATCGGGCAGGAATTTGCCCAGCGCCTCAACGGTTTCCACCGCAGAAGATTCCAGCGCATCAAACCCGTAGAGATGATAAACCCCCGCGATGGCCTGCAGCATCTCGCTGCGCTGGCTCACCTCTTCGCCGAAATAGTCACGGAAGCCCTTGGGCGTGATCGCCTTGGGGCGGGGCTGTTTCTTGACTTTGGCCATCTTGGCCTCCTCGGGGTGTCAAATGGGTCAGATACTCGCTCGGCGGTCTAGCCCAAGGGCGGGCTGACAGCAAGGCGGCAGAGGTGCACACCCGGCAAGGCGTCTCTGCCCTGCCTCACATGCAGGCACTGTGTTTCAGACTTGTGACAGCATGGACGCGCGCGCCGCCAGCGCATATGAGAGCGTGAGCCCTAAGGAGACAGCCATGCAACATCTCGAAGAACAGATCGCCCACCTGACGCGCACCGTCGATGATCTGAGCGAGGTCATCAACCGGCAGCAATCAGAGATCGACCGGCTGACTCATCGCGTCGCCATGCTGTATCAGCGCGAAGCCGCCCGTGAGCAGGACGGCGGCGGCGGGGTTGTCATCGGTGACGAACGCCCACCGCATTACTGATCTTCTGTGACGGCTGACTGTGGCGCTTTTTAGCCGTCGCTGCTCGCCGGGGACGGTTTGAACGACAGCAAGCGCAGCGCATTGAGCGTGACTAGCACCGTGGCGCCGGTATCTGCAAGGATGGCAATCCACAGACCGGTGATGCCAAGAACCGAGGTCACGAGAAACACCCCCTTAAGCCCCAACGCCACAGCAACATTCTGGCGAATGTTGCTCAGCGTCGCCCGTGACAGTCGGATGACACCAACAACATCGCTGACCCGGTTCCGCAAGATCGCCGCATCTGCGGTCTCAAGCGCCACATCTGTGCCCGATCCCATTGCGACTCCGACCTGAGCCGTCGCGAGCGCAGGCGCATCGTTGATCCCGTCGCCAACCATCATGACCTGAGCGCTCCGGGTAAGATCCTGCAGCGCCGTGACCTTATCCTCCGGCATCAGCTCCGCGTGATGGTCCAGGCCCAAGTGCCCGGCAATCGCCTCTGCCGTGCGGGTGTTGTCCCCGGTCAGCATGGTCGTATTGATCCCCATCCGCCTCAGCTCTTGTACTGCGTCAGCCGCATCTTCGCGGGGTTCATCACGTAGCGCGATTAGCCCGTAGAGCATCTCTTCGCTGAACAGAACGACGACCGTCTTGCCCTGCGATTCCAGCTTGGCCGCCTGCGCAAGGGCGGCCTCTGTCATGACACCGGTCTCTGAGGCAAAACGCGGAGATCCGACAGTGATCATAACAGATCCAACCTTAGCAGAGGCGCCCTTGCCCGGCACCGCACGTGCCTCCTGTCCCAACGGAATATCCACGCCGCGGGCAGCCGCCCGCGCGCAGATCGCTTCCGCCAGCGGGTGGCTCGACTCGCGTTCAACAGCAGCGGCCAGTTCCAACAGCTTATCCTCGCTACCATGATGAACAACGATGTCCGTGACCTGCGGCCGCCCACAGGTCAGCGTCCCGGTCTTGTCAAAAGCCACATGTGTGGTGCCAGCCGCGGCCTCAATGACCGCACCCCCCTTCAGCAGCAGACCGTGGCGCGCCCCGGCTGACAAAGCCGACGCAATGGCCGCCGGAACACTGATCACTAGCGCGCAGGGGCAACCAATCAGCAGCAACGCAAGCGCGCGATAAATCCAGGTGTCCCAATCCAGACCGAAGCCAAGCGGGGGCACCAGTGCCACCAACAGCGCGACCCCAACAACGATGGGCATATACACGCGGCTGAAACGGTCGATAAATCGCTCAGTCGGGGCGCGGGCACTCTCGGCCTCTTCAACCAAGCGAATGATCCGCGAGATGGTATTATCTGCTGCCGCACGGGTCACGCGCACCCGCAGGACGGCCTCGGCATTGATCGATCCGGCAAAAACCTCGGAACCGGGCTCTTTCAGGCACGGAACGCTTTCGCCTGTCACCGGGCTTTCGTCGACGCCGGAGACCCCATCGATAACTGCGCCGTCCGCTGGCACCCGGTCACCGGGGCGAACCACAACGATCTGACCTTCACGCAGGCTGTCTGCTGCGACCTCCTCCAACACATCACCCCGCTCCACAAACGCAGTTTTGGGCACGAGATCGGCCAGCGCACGAATCCCGTCTCGTGCTTTGTTCGCGGCCAACCCTTCCAGCATTTCACCCACGGCAAAGAGGAACACCACCAGCGCAGCCTCTTCGGCAGCGCCAATAAACAAGGCGCCAATCGCCGCAATCGACATCAGCATTTCGATGGTGAATGGCATTCCCGCCCGGAGCATCGCAAAGGCGCGGCGTGCGATGGGAGCCACGCCAATCAGGGTTGCCAGCATAAACGCCCAGAGGCCCACCGTAGGGGATGCCATGAGTTTGATCGCCCAGGCCAGCGCCAGCAGCAAACCGGTTCCTAACAGCAGTTGCCCCTTACCGCTGCGATACCATGCAGGTGTCTCAGTCACTGTGGCAGCGCTGACCTGCGTGTTGCCGCAGCAGAGGGTCCGGTCGGTCACGGCCCCGTCTCCACGGGCCATCAGGTCAAATCCGAGCCTGCGCACCGCCTTCTCCACAGCGATCACCGACCCCTCTTGCGGGTCCAGATCCAGGCGCAGCCGTTCCGCCATCATCGCAACCTCAACGCCGCTGACACCTGGCAATCGTTCAACCGCGCCGCGCAGTTTGGTCGCGCAGGAGGCACAGTCCATCCCTGTGACCCGCCACTCCAGCTGCTCACCCGTATCCTTGGCCATGTAAACGCCGCCTTTCCTGCTCTCATATGCTGTCAGCGCACTATGTAGTTGCTACAGCCACTAGAGCTTCAAGACATTTCTTCAGAAAAACCCGATCCAAATTCATCCGCGCTCAAGACGTGCCGCAACGGCCTTGTTGGGAAAGGACAGAAAGCCGCTAAGCTGCGCAGAACGCCTGGCCGATCCGCCAGCACCACGACCAAGGAGGCGCCGCCGTGCTGCAGGGTATTCGTGTTATCGAAATTGAAGGACTGGGTCCTGCGCCCTTTGCCGCGATGATGCTGGCAGATCTGGGGGCTGACGTTATTTGCGTCCACCGCAAAGGGCAAAACGCAGGCCTAATGCCACCACATCCGATCATCGACCGTGGCAAACGCTCCATCATGCTGGATCTGAAATCTGCGGCCGATGTGGAGACGCTGCTGCAGCTGGTCGAAAGCGCCGATGCGTTGATAGAAGGGTTTCGTCCCGGCGTGATGGAGCGCCTGGGCCTTGGGCCTGCGGCCTGTCATGCTCGCAACCTTGATCTTATCTATGGGCGCATGACAGGCTGGGGGCAGGACAGCCCACTGGCGCAGACTGCAGGCCATGATCTGAACTATACCGCGCTTTCAGGCGCACTCTGGTATGACGCGACGCCCGGAACACCACCCCAGCCGCCTGCGACACTGGTAGGCGATATTGGTGGAGGCGCGCTTTATCTGGTCGCAGGTATTCTCGCAGCACTTGTTAAGCGTGGAAACGTCCAAGATGATAGCCCGTCCGGATGTGTGGTTGACGCAGCGATATACGATGGCTCAGCCCATATGATGAACCTGCTGATGACATTGCAACAGGCCGGACAATTTGTGACAGCGCGCGGGGCGAGCCTGCTGGATGGGCCCCATTGGAGCCGTTGCTACCTCTGCGCTGACGGCGGCCATATCAGCGTGCAATGTCTGGAACCACAGTTCTATGCAGAGTTTCTGTCACGTCTGGATCTGGACGAGGACGCACAATTCGCTCAGCAGCATAATAAAGGGCTGTGGCCGGTGCTCGCCGCACGACTGACCGGGATCTTTGCGACCCAGACGCGGGACTACTGGGCCGATCTATTCGATGGCAACGACGCTTGCGTGGCCCCCGTCCTGTCACCGGAAGAAGCCGTGACCCATCCAATGAACACGCGCGGGACATGGATCATGGCAGCCAATGGCCTGCAAGCTGCACCCGCGCCGCGTTTCTCAGGTCAGGGAGAGTGGACCGCCCCTCCCGCGCCAGAACGCGGTGAGCATACAGCCCAGATACTGGCCGACCTGATGCAGCGCCGACGCTAAGTCAGTCGGCTTTCTTGGCTTTCTCAGCCGCCGCCTTCATTCGCGCCAGCAGGTCAGCTTTCGGATTGCGGCCGCCGTATGGGTTGTTGTCGGACCCTTTGGCGTTGTGTTCTTGGTGGCGCGGGCTGTTCTTGCCCTTTTTGGGGACGCCAGATTTCTTGTAGTCCATCGACTTGCCCTTTCGGCGTGATCGCAAAAGGCGCTGATGCCGCAATTGGCCTCAGCGCGCAAGATTATTACTAGCATCACATTGTGGAGCGCAGACGGATCAGCCGCCCCGTACCGCATCAATCATGCGTTGCACATTGTCCGGGTCCGCATCAGGCGTGATACCATGACCAAGGTTGAAGATATGCGGCCCATTGCCAAAGGCTTTGACGATGCGGCGGGTTTCATCCACCAGTTCCTGCCCCCCGCTGACCATATGACGCGAGGCAAGATTGCCCTGCACACAGCCGTCCACCTGCACATGGGCTGCCGCCCATTCAGGATCCACCGAATTATCAAGCGCGACGCAATCCACCCCGGTTGCCTTGGCAAACCCGACATATTTTTCGCCCGCCTCACGCGGGAAACCGATGACCGGGATGCCCGGATGACGCTGCTTCAGCGCCTCGGTGATCTGACGACACGGCTCCAGCGCATATTTCTCAAACGCCTCACCAGGCAGCGAGCCTGCCCAGCTGTCAAAGATTTTGACCACCTCTGCACCGGCTTTGATCTGCATCGACAGATATTCGATCGTCGCCTCTGTGATGCGCGCCAGCAAAGCCTCAAACAGCGGGTTGTTCTCCTGACGCAGCAGATGCGCAGGCCCCTGATCCGGGGTGCCGCGCCCGGCAATCATATAGGTCGCGACAGTCCAGGGCGCACCGGCAAAGCCGATCAGCGTGGTCTCAGACGGCAGCGCTGAAGAGAGCAAACGCACGGTCTCATAGATCGGGTTCAGCGTTTCGTGGATATCGCTGACCGGGCCCAGTCTGGCGAAATCCGCCTCAGTGGTGACTGTCGACAGCCGCGGCCCCTCGCCGGTCACAAACCAAAGATCCGCCCCCAGAGCCTGCGGCACCAGTAGGATATCGGCAAAAAGGATCGCAGCGTCGAACCCGTAGCGGCGGATTGGCTGCAGAGTGACCTCGGTTGCCAGCTCCGGATTGTAGCAGAGCGACAGGAAATCACCTGCCTCGGCCCGTGTGGCGCGATATTCCGGCAGATAGCGACCGGCCTGACGCATCATCCAAATCGGCGGCACATCCTGTGTCTCGCCCGCCAATGCGCGCAGCAGTTTCTTCTGTTCGGCCATGGTCACCCTCATATCTATGTTGCATCTGAGGTCTAGCCTTGGCGGCAAATTGTCAAGGGCAGCAGGACCGGTGCTTGTCATGGCATTATGTCGCGATTAAGGGTCAATACATGACAAAGATCGATCTGCCCTCCCCCGCTTCGCCCCTGAAAATCGGCACCCGCGGTTCGCCTCTGGCGCTGGCTCAGGCCCATGAAACCCGCGCCCGGCTGAGTGCCGCCTTCGACCTGCCTCAGGCGGCGTTCGAAATCGTGGTCATCAAGACCAGCGGCGACAATCAGGCGCTGATCGCGGCGGACAAACCGTTGAAAGAACTGGGCGGCAAGGGGCTGTTCACCAAGGAAATCGAAGAGGATTTGTTGTCCGGCGCCATCGATATCGCGGTGCATTCGATGAAGGATATGCCTGTGGCGCAGCCTGCCGGGTTGCTGCTGGAGACCTATCTGCCCCGCGAAGACGTGCGTGATGCCTTCGTCTCGCCGGATGTCACCGCAATTGCCGATCTGCGCGAGGGGGCCATTGTCGGCACCTCTTCCCTGCGGCGGCGTGCCCAGCTGCTGCATCGCCGCCCCGACCTGCAAGTCGTGGAATTTCGCGGTAACGTTCAGACTCGCCTGGCCAAGCTGCGCGATGGTGTCGCGGAATGTACGTTTCTGGCAATGGCCGGCCTGAACCGCCTCGGCGCAGATCAGGTGCCCGCAACCCCCATTCCGCCTGAGGACATGCTGCCCGCCGTAGCCCAAGGCGCCATTGGGATTGAGCGGCGCGCGGATGACAACCGCACTGGCGATATGCTGGCCGCGCTGCATGACCGCCGAACCGGAGAGCGTCTGGCCGCAGAACGTGCATTTCTGGCCGCACTTGATGGGTCCTGCGAAACCCCGATTGCCGGGCTGGCAACCCTGAACGGCGGGACACTGAGATTGCGCGGCGAAGTTCTACGCCCTGACGGTTCCGAGGCGATCAGCGATGAGCAGTTCTGCCCGGTTGAGGATGGCGCAGAACTGGGCCGTGAGATGGCGGCAAAGCTGCTGGCGCAAGCCGGGGCAGGCTTCTTCGACTGGAGACGCTAAGGCTAGGCCACAGGATGCGAGGCGCTGCCTCGCGCTCCGGGATATTTTCAGCCAGAAGATGCGCCAAGTGTGGTGCCTCAGATCTGACCGGACCAGCGCAACCAACGCTCTGGCCCACCGCCAAAGACATTCAGGTCGACGTTCCCCTCAATCCCCGGCACGCGCCCGGTGCCGGTATATTGCCAGAACCGCCATAGCGCGCCGGGATAGGTGACATGGGGGTGATCCGCAACAGAGCGCAGCCAGAATTCGGTGCCCCTCAGGCGGCCGATGCCAGTATCACGGTAGAAATCAACGGTGGTGTAGAGCACTGGGCGGCGTCCGTAATGCGCCTCAAGAATATCGAGAAACCGATCCGCCTCGGCACGGATTTTACTGCCGGAAGGCCGTTTGGTGCAGGTGCGCGAATGAGGCGTCCATTCCATATCGAGCACATGGGGCAAGGCCTGACTGTCGCGCGGGACATGACGGATGAACCAGCGCGCCTGCTCCGCCGCTGGGCGGCAGAAGTAGAAGTAATGGTACGCGCCGCGTTTCACCCCCGCCCGCCGCGCGCGGCGCCAGTGATCACGGAATTTCGGATCCGCCAGATCACCGCCCTCGGTCGCCTTGAGATAAGCGAAGCTGATGCCTGCGGCCTTCACCCGGCGCCAGTTGATGTCCCCCTGCCAACGTGAGACATCGATCCCGTGGATGGGATAGGACCAGGGTGTGCGTCCCTCCCAGGGATGCGGATCGGTATCGGCGAATTTAGGATGGGTAATGAGCTGTGCTCGCGCTGCCGCAAGGCTGGCCTGTGTTGCGCCGGGCTGCACCGGTTGCCCTATGGCCGGGGACGGTGACGGCGCCCTGTCTGCTGCACAGGCAGTCAACACCAGTATAGCCGCAAGCCCCACCCAGAATCTGCCCATAACCATCTGCCCTACCTGCCTGACACCGCGCGCTTTATCGCGCTTTGCATCAGTAAAGCCTGCACGACCGTTGAGGGCAATGCTCAAGCTCGCCGCCCGCTGCCGTCAGCAGAAGCCCGCGCGATCAGACCCATTTCGCCATTGGCGGCAGGCTCATCAGCACCGCATTGGCATCATGCCCGGTCTCCAGCCCGAATTTCGTGCCGCGATCATAGACGAGGTTATATTCCGCATAGAGTCCGCGATGGACCAGCTGAGTATCCTTTTCCGGTGCGCCAAATGCCATCGCCCGACGCTTCTCGACCAATGGCAGATAGGCAGGCAAGAAGGCACGGCCAATATCCTGCGTCAGAGCGAAATCCGCCTCCCAATCACCACTGTTGCGATCGTCCATGAAAATGCCGCCAACGCCGCGTGCCCGGTTGCGGTGGGGAATATAGAAGTACTCATCTGCCCATTCCTTCAACTCCCCATAGAGAGTGTCCCCATGCGGCGCCAGATGCTCCTCTTGGGTGCGGTGGAAATGGGCCGTGTCCTCATCATACTCAAGACAGGGGTTAAGGTCCGAGCCGCCACCGAACCACCAGGCGTGCGGAGTCCAGAACATCCGCGTGTTCATGTGGACGGCAGGCGCATGGGGGTTCTGCATATGGGCCACCAGTGAAATACCAGAGGCCCAGAACCGCGGGTCGTCCTGCATGCCCGGGATGCCCTTACGGGCTGCCATCGCAGCTTGTGCGCGGGCGCCAAGGGTGCCGTAGACCTCCGAGATATTCACACCCACCTTTTCGAACACGCGACCACCACGCATCACGCTCATCAGGCCGCCACCGGCATCGCTGCCATCCTCGGCGCCGCGGGTGGTTTCGCTGACCTCAAACCGCCCGGCAGGCTGATCGCAGAGGGGGCCGCTGTTGTGGCTGTCTTCCAGTGCTTCGAAAGCCGCGACGATGTCATCGCGCAAAGATTTGAACCAGGCCGCTGCGCGGGCCTTTTCGTTGATCATATCGGTGCTCATCTGGTCGCCTATGTCCGCAGGAGAGGTGGGAGTTGGTTTAATGGACCGGCACGGCAACCGTGTCCAGCAACGTGCGCCCGCCATCCAATGTGACAATCTGTCCTGTCATAAAGGCGGCGGCGTCGGAGGCAAGGAACTGCGCGGCCTCGGTCAGCTCGCTGGGAGAGGCAATCCGGCCCAGCGGCGTATGCCGTTCGATATCCTGCCGGTAAGCGCGATTATCCTTCAGCGTGGCCTGCATCGAGGCACTCATCACCGAGCCGAAAGCGATGGAATTGACCCGGATCCGGTGCGGCGCAAGCGATACCGAAAGCGAGCGGGTCAGCTGGTCCAGCGCCGCAGACGCCACGCAATAGGCCATAAGCTCAGGGTGGGACCGGCGCGCTGCGATGGATGACAGGTTGATGATCGCGCCATTCGGTCCACTGCTGTCGCGCTGCTCGCCCTGTTTGATCATCCGCCGCGCCACCTGTTGCGACAGACGCATCGTCGGCAGCAGGGTTTCATTGAGCAGCAGTTCCATCGACTTATCTTCTGGATCCAGCGGATCGGTCGGCACCACCTGCCGAGCGCCATTGACCAGAATATCGACCTCATCAAAGGCATCAATAGTTGCCGATAGGAGATTAGCGATGGTCAGCCGTTCCCGCAGATCTCCGGCAAAATAGCGGATATTACTCTCATCCGCCTGGGTGCCCAGCTCACTCAGCAAGGCCCGTTCATCGGTATCGGCAAACATCACATTGGCACCAGCCGCAGCAAATTGCTTACCTATAGCCAAGCCGATGCCACTGGCTGAGCCGGTAACGATGGCCGTTTTGCCAGAAATGGAAAAAGACATGAATGACCTCCGTCAGGACCGAGAGGATGGACCAGCGGCCAGCCTCTTTTCTGCAACCTAGACTGCGGACAGAAACAAGGGAACCACCCTTTGTCATCCGCCTCTGTCAGCGCCGGTGACGGCGTGGGCGACTGGCCTGCAGCACTTTGAATCGATTGTCACCTGCGACCTCCGTCACCGTAGCAAACTGTTCGGCAAGTGTGGCCTCATAGGGAAGATGCCGGTTGGCAACCAACCAGAAAGCGCCAGCGGACGCCAGCATACCGGAGGCTGCTGTGATGAAGGCCTGCCCCAGCGACGGCTCCGCAGCGCGTGTGGTGTGGAACGGCGGGTTGGAGATGACACAATCGACCCGTTCCGGTGCCTGCCAACTGCGGGCATCCGCCCAGTGAAACTGGGCGCGGGGATCGTTTATATTCTGTCGTGCACAACTGAGCGCACGGTGGTCAGCTTCGACGAGATGCAGCGTCTGCACTGTCTCTCGTTGTAATACCGCTGAAGACAGATATCCCCAGCCGGCGCCAAGATCGACCACATTACGGCCCAGCTTCTCCGGCAGGGCGGCGACAAGCAGGGCCGAGGCCGGATCCACACCATCGGCGGAAAACACTCCCGGAGCGGTCTGAAACTCTCCGTCAATCTGCGTGGTTGCAGCCTGCCAGTCGCTCAGATCTGTGCCTGTCGCATCAAAGCTGAACGCCTTCCCGTGGGCTTTTGAGATGGGTGCCGACACCTCGCAGCGCGCGCGCAGAGCTTTCAGCACCGAATCAACGCCGTCCGTCTTGCTGCCATCGACCAGAACAGGCCCGTCGCTGAGCGCTGCCGCCTGCGCCAATAGGCCACGCGTCAGCGCCTTGGCACGCGAAAGGAACACAACCGCTGCCGCAAACCGTGCCTCAGCAGGCACCTC
Source organism: Phaeobacter gallaeciensis DSM 26640 (assembly GCF_000511385.1). Taxonomy (NCBI): domain Bacteria; kingdom Pseudomonadati; phylum Pseudomonadota; class Alphaproteobacteria; order Rhodobacterales; family Roseobacteraceae; genus Phaeobacter; species Phaeobacter gallaeciensis. Next base: position 407,563 of record NC_023137.1, on the reverse strand, counting down.
AGGCACGCAGTCATAGCCCCCCGCCACAAGCGCAGCATAATCAGGAGCAAAGGGCTGAACGATCAGAACCCGCTCTTTCGGTAGGGCCGAAAGGTCCACATCAGAGGCGGGATGAAACACCGCGATACGACCGGTTTCGGGCACGGAAAATCCACCCGTCTCGACGGCCAGGGACAGACGAATAGACATCTAGAAGCCTCTTTTTATTCTTCTTTTTCCATCGTGCATTGCAACGGATGCTGATGGCGATGGGCAAAATCCATGACTTGCCCCACCTTGGTCTCGGCGATTTCATGGCTGAACACGCCAACCACAGCGACGCCTTTTTTATGCACGGTCAACATCACTTCAAACGCCTCGGCATGTGTCATGTTGAAGAACCGTTCCAGCACCATGACCACGAATTCCATCGGGGTATAGTCATCGTTCAGCAACAGCACCTTATAGTGCGGCGGACGCTGCGTTTTGGGCCGGGTCTTGGTGAGGACACCGAGATCGGTATCGTCATCTGAATGATCCGACATCATAACTGGCGTGGGCAGCATTGGCACAGACTTCCGATCGTGGATGGATTTTGGTGTCCCGCTTATATAGCCTTTCTGGTGAATAGGAAAAGGCATTGAGCGTGTTGTATTGACCCGAAAATTGACAACAATTGGCTTCGATGCCGATGATACCCTTTGGCATAATGAACGATTTTTCCGCATTACTCAGGATCGCTTTGCCGAATTGCTGATGGACCACGTCCCGCAGGAGCTCGATTCGCAAGCTCTCGGCGCACGTCTGCTGGCCGCGGAGAAGCAGAACCTTGGCCGCTATGGCTACGGCGTGAAAGGCTTCACCCTGTCGATGATCGAAACCGCCATTGAGGTGACGGATGCCCACGTCCCGGCAAGCGTGATTCAGGAGTTGATTGTCGCAGGCCAGATGATGCTGTCCTATCCGATCGAATTGCTGCCCAGCGCACGAAGCGCGGTGGAGGCGCTGGCTGACAGCCACCGGGTGGTGCTGGTCACTAAGGGCGATCTATTGGATCAGGAGCGTAAACTGGCGCAGTCCGGTTTGGGGGATCTGTTCGACGGCGTTGAGATCGTGTCGGAGAAAACGCCACAGATCTATGCCGAGATTTTTGCACGACACGGTGATGGCCCCGAACACGCGATGATGGTGGGGAATTCCATGCGATCCGACGTGGTGCCCGTCATCGAGGCGGGTGGCTGGGGCACCTATGTTCCGCATGGCTTGGTCTGGGAAGTCGAATACGCCCCAGCCCCGGTTCACAGCTCCCGATATACTGAAATTGCCGATCTGAGCGCCCTGCCCGCGCTGGTGGCGCGGATCAGGTGATCCGCTTCCGGCCTCAGCAAACGCCCCAAGGCCCAACACAATGGACACGCCAATGCCTCATGCCGAAATAAAATATAGCAGCAATCTCGATCTTGATATCCCCGCGATTCTTGCTGAGATCGAACAGGTCATCCTGTCCCATGACGATGGTGCGGGCGATTGCAAGGGGCGCGGTTATTCGACCGATACCTATCACCACACCCATGTTGCGGTGAAGGTCTCTGTGCTGGTGAAGCCGCATCGCGATGCGAATTTTTCCAACACGTTACTTAAGTCGCTACACGCGGCAATCACTGCGCGAATCTCTGTCCCCTGTGCGTTTTCTCTGGAGCTGGCTTATACAGGCCCCTTCTATATCACCGGCCAACATCACCCCTGAACGATGAGCCCAGCCAAAGGGGCTGCAAGCGACCCGCCACACTTGCGAGCACCCAACAGGGAGTGCCTGCGCTCGACCTTGTTGCATGTCGGCACCAGACGGCAGCGCACAACCGCCAAAGACCGCAAGCTTTGCAACTTTTTTTACTAACACTTCTTTAACCAACCGCCGATGTAGTGGGTGCTCTCCGGGTGCTCCACTAGATATCGAAACCTCCGGCCTGTTCGCGATTTTCCCTTAAAAACCTCACTGTTTATTCCGAATAGACCCTGTGTTACGCTTTTTTAATACAGGCAAAAAACGTCAGTCGGAAAACCGGCGGCAAGAGGCAAAAATGGCAGATATCGTGCAGGTCACGCGGACTCCGCTGATCCGCGCAGGACGGGCGTGTTCCCGTCTGGGGCGTTGGGTCTTGGGACTGGTTATTTTCCTATCGATGGTCGCAACCGCGCCGCCCGGAGCGATGGCTGCGCCATACGCTGCGATGGTGATTGACGCCCGGACCGGAGAGGTCTTGCACTCGCGCAACGCTGATACAAGGCTGCACCCCGCCTCCCTGACCAAGATGATGACGCTCTACATCGCGTTCGAAGCGGTCCGCAACGGCGAGATCAGCCTTGATACCAAGGTCAAAATCAGCCGCAACGCCGCCTCCGAGCAGCCCTCCAAGCTGGGCCTGAAAACTGGTCAGCGCATTGCCTTTCGTTACTTGATCCGTGCCGCCGCAGTGAAATCCGCCAATGACGCCGCCACAGCCATCGGCGAGACACTGGCTGGATCAGAGGCCGCTTTTGCCCGGCGTATGACCCGCACCGCCAAGGCGCTCGGCATGTCGCGCACCACTTTCAAAAATGCGCACGGCCTGACCCAGAAGGGGCATATGTCCACCGCCCGCGACATGACAACGCTGGGGCGGCACCTGCTCTATGACTATCCTGAATATTACAACCTCTTTTCGCGCCGGTCGACGGATGCGGGCGTGCGCAAGGTGCCCAACACCAACCGCCGCTTGCTGGCGGCCTACCGTGGCGCCGATGGAATCAAGACTGGCTACACCCGTGCCGCCGGTTTCAACCTCGTCGCCTCGGCCGAACGTGGCAATGAGCGGGTCATCGCAACGGTTTTTGGCGGCAAATCCTCCACTTCCCGCAACGCCAAGGTCGCCGAACTGCTGGATCTCGGCTTTCGCCGGGCGCCCAGTCGCGCCAAACTCCGCCGCCCGGCCCGCCCACCTTATCAAGGCAATCGCGGTCTCGGAACACAGCTGGCCGGCGCTAGCGACAGCACACCAAATGGTGCTGCAGGTAAAACAATCCGCGTTTCAGGTCTGGTGAAGACCAGCTTGCGTCCGAAGGGTCGCCCGGCATCAGACGAACCGGGCACCGCGACACTGCTGGCAGAGGCGCAGACAAACACCCCGACCGCCGATGCGCTAACCACCGAAGCACCTTCGGCCGCAAGCGACGACGCACCAAAACTGGATCGCGACGTGCTACAGGCCAGCATCACCGCAGCGATTGCCGAGGCAGAAGTCATCGCTGCTGTAGCCGAGCAAGCCTCAACCCCGATCGCCAAGCCGCGTCCCTTTGTCGGGCTGCGCCCGATGGCGCGTCCCGCGCGGCTGGCTGAAAACCAGACGACCGCAGAACCGGAACCCGTCGTTGTCACCCGCCTTTCCACATCAGGTGGGCGCTACTGGGGGATCAATGTCGGGCGCTATGGCAGCCGCTATCAGGCGGAAAAAGTGCTGCTGCGTACCGCCCTGGCCGAAATGGCGACCCTGGACGGCAGCCTGCGCAAAGTTGTCAGAACACCTCGTGGCTTTGATGCCAATTTCCTTGGCATGACCAAAGAGAGTGCGGCCCTCGCCTGCCGCCGCCTCTCTGCCCGCAATATCACTTGCGAAACGGTCGGTCCCTCCTAAGCGCGGGATCGCAGAGCCAACAAGAAAAGGCGCCTCTGAGGCGCCTTTTCTTTTGACTGACTGCTACAGGGCCTTATCAGGGCTTCGGATGGTCGTCCCACTCATCGCTCAGGATGCGGCGGGCGTCCCCTTCAGGATCATCATATTGATTCGAACGCACGGTATAGAGAAACCCGACAAGGCCAACGCCTCCCAGAAACAGAGAGATTGGAATCAGATAGGTCAGTACACTCATCAGAACTCTCTTGGTCTGGGTTCACCGTCGCCTGCGCGTTTCATTACCGCAGGCGCAGCGCGTTCAGGGATACTGTAATGGACGAGGTCGACATCGCCAAGGCGGCCACCAATGGGGTCGCCAAACCAGCAACTGCGAGAGGGACTGCGATCACGTTGTAAAGCGTCGCAATGCGGAAATTCTCGCGGATGCGGCGGGTGGCTTTCTGGGCAACGGTGCAGGCTTCAGCAATAGGTGACAGATCCTGCCCAAGCAGAACAATATCTGAGGCAACCCGTGCTGCATCCAGCGCTGAGGCCGGCGAGATGGAGACATGGGCCGCCGCCAGCGCTGCCGTGTCATTAAGCCCATCGCCCACCATCAACACCCGATGCCCCTGCTGCGACAACAGCGATACCTGGTCGCATTTGTCTTGTGGCAAGGCTGCGGCAATCCAGCTCTTAATTCCAAGACGTGTTGCGAGATCACGAACCGCCCCCTCTGCATCACCGGAGATCAGCCAGACATCCTTGCCCGCTTTCAAAAGTGCCTCAACGGCGTCAGCAGCGCCGGGCCGCAAACTGTCAGAAAACGTCAGAGCCTGCGGTGCGCCTGCCCCCCGATCAAGATAAGCCGCTGTCTTCTCCCCCGGTTCGGCTCCGACCCAGGCCGCACGACCAAGACGCACCCGTTGCCCCTCATACAAGGCTTCACTGCCATATCCGGGAACTTCCTGCCGCCCGCTCAGGGGGATAGCTTCAACCCCGGCCTGTTCAGCGGCGCGACAGATTGCGACTGACAGCGGGTGGTCCGACCCCTGCGCCAACGCAAAGGCCAGCCTCTGATCCGACAGCGACAATTGATCAAAGTCGTCACAGTGTGGCTGCCCGTTGGTCAGGGTGCCGGTTTTATCGAAAACCACGGTATCGACCTCCGCCAGACGTTCCAGCGCGGTAGCTTGCTTGATCAACATGCCTTTCTTGAATAACCGACCAGAGGCTGCGGTGGTCACCGCAGGAACCGCCAGCCCCAGTGCACAGGGGCATGTGATGATCAAAACAGCTGCTGCGATATTCAGCGCGACCCGCATGTCGAAGGTGAAGAGGTACCAGCCAAGAAAGGCCAGCCCCGACAGGATGTGAACCCCCGGTGCATAGAGCTTTGCCGCACGATCTGCCAGTGAAGTGTAGCGCAAGCGACCGGATTCCGCGATGGCGACAAGATCCGCCAACTGATGCAGAGAGCTTTCGTTCCCGACCGCCGTCGCACGGATCACCAAGGGACCGGTCAGATTGACCTCACCTGCCGAAACCGAGCTTCCGACTTCGGCAAAAACCGGTAGCGTTTCGCCGGTCAGCAGGGATCGGTCCAGTTCAGACTGGCCCTCCAGCACGACGCCATCCACGGGCATTCGCCCACCGGGACGCACAAGAATATGGTCATTGATGACCAGATCTGCGACCGCCACTTCCACCGTTTGCCCCGCCGAATCCAGGCGCAGCGCACGCGGCACCTCCAAGGCGGCCAATTCCTCCGCAGCGGATCGAGCGACCGCGCGAGTGCGATGGTCCAGATATCTCCCCGCCAGTAGAAAGAACGTCAACGTCAGCGCCGCATCGAAATACGCATGCTCTCCAGAAAGGGAGGTCTCCCACAGCGAAGTCAGCAGGGCCAGAACAATTGCCAGAACAATCGGTACGTCCATATTCAGCCGCCCCACCCGCAGGGCTTGCCAGGCGTTGCGGAAGAACGGCTGCCCAGCAAATAGGATTGCCGGGAAGGTGATCGCCGCAGAAATCCAGTGGAACATATCGCGGGTTGCGTCGCTCGCCCCGGACCAGACCGAAATCGACAGCAGCATCACGTTCATGGAGGCAAAGAAGGCAACCGCCAATCGCATCAACAGGTCACGACCGGCCTGATCTGTCTGGGTTGCACTTAGCGCCGCGAGGTCCAGCTCATGCGCCTCGAACCCCAGGCGCTCCAAAACCGGCACCAGATCCAATGCGCGCACCTCGGGGTCCGCCTCAATCAGCGCGCGTTTCAATGTGAGATTCACCCGCGCGTTCCGCACGCCCGGCACCGCGTTCAGCCCGCGCTCAACGGTTGAGATGCAGGCCTGACAGTGGATACTGGGCAATGACAGCGCCAGACGCGCCTCGGTTGGCGCCTGCTCCACTGTGCCATTTGGTGCGGCAACGCAGCCTGGACAGGCGGCAAGTTGTGGGCGGACGGCGGTACTCATGGTCGGTTACCGCGCCACATGCAGGATGACACGCTGCGTGAACTCTGTGCCGTCCTCCGCCCGAGCCACCATGCGAATATTCCAGTTTCCAGCGCTCAACTCAGCCGGAGCAACATAGGCCGTGCCATCAAACCGGAAATCCGGGGTCTGGTCGTCCTTCACATGGGTCGCGCGCCCAAGGGTCGCTTGCAACGACGCCACTTCAACCGGCGCGCCATCGGCATCGGTGATTTCCAGTTTCACCTGATCGCCGACAGCCGAGGCATAGACCGACCAGCCCAGGGCTTGCTGCGCATCACGACGAGCATCAAAGCTCTGGCTGGCGACATAGCTGTTTTTCACCTCAAGCCCTGGAAAGGTGCGCACCGCATTGACCGCCAGCGCAATATTGACGCCGATGATTACGGTGAACGCCCCGCCAAAAACCATGAGCATATGCCAGCCAGTGAATTGCCGTGGTGTTTTACCTTCACTCATTGCCCGGCTCCCCGCCCGTTGAAGCCCGTATCCTTATACGCGCGCTCCCCATTGTCGAGATCGGCGACCCAGATCCGCACCGGCGTACTGCGTGCAGATGCAGCCTCGGCGGTTTTTGGTGCCACAATATAGACCCGCTGAAGGAAGCTGGTATCCGCAGGTACGGTAACAATCGTGCCATCGATGCCTTCCAGATTCAGCTGCATTGCAGGCTCCCCCTTGATCGACAGCTCAAACGGACGAGGCTCACCGGTCTTGTTGCGCAACCGCACATCGTAAGTGTTGCGGATCGATCCGTCGGAGAGGGTCACAAAAGTCGGGTTGCGCACCGGGGCGACCGTCAGTTCAATGTCAGAGCGGATGAACAGGGCAAACAACAGCGCCAGACCAACACTCCCCCACAGAGCCGTATACATAATGGTGCGTGGCCTCAGGATGTGTTTCCAGATGTTTTTCGGGGGATGGCCTGCGCGCTCGTTCGCCTCATCGCTCAGCGCCATGTAGTCGATCAATCCGCGCGGCTTGCCGATCCGTTCCATCACATCATCACAGGCATCGATACAGAGGGCACAGGTAATACATTCCATCTGCTGCCCATCGCGAATGTCGATCCCCATCGGGCAGACGTTGACGCAGGCCATGCAATCAATGCAGTCGCCATGCACCAGACCCGGTTCATCGGTCTTGCGAGGCTTGCCACGCGGCTCTCCACGCCATTCGCGGTACCCGACGGTCAAGGTATCCTCATCCATCATCGCGGCCTGAATACGCGGCCAGGGGCAGGCATAGATACAGATCTGTTCTCGGGCGAACCCACCGAAAAGGAAAGTGGTGCCGGTCAGAATGGCCATCGTGGTATAGGCAACGGGGTGAGCCTGACCCGTCAACAGATCACGCAGCAGGGTCGGTGCATCTGCAAAGTAGAACACCCATGCGCCCCCGGTCGCCAAACCGATCAGGAGCCAGACAACCCATTTGGTAACCCGCAGGCGTGCCTTTCTGAAGTCCAGCTTTTTCTGGCGATGCAGACGCAATCGTGCGTTCCGATCCCCCTCGATCCAGCGTTCCACCAGAATAAAGAGGTCGGTCCAGACAGTCTGCGGACAGGTGTAGCCACACCAGACACGGCCAAGCGCCGACGTGAATAGAAACAAGCCCAAACCGGCCATGATCAGCAGGCCAGCGACGAAGTAGAATTCATGCGGCCAGATTTCGATCCAGAAGAAGTAAAAGCGCCGGTTGGCCAGATCCAGCAAAACCGCCTGATCGGGAAGCGCCGGACCACGGTCCCACCGGATCCACGGGGTCAGGTAGTAGATCCCCAGCGTCACCGCCATGATATACCATTTCAGGTTTCGAAAGGGGCCGGATACACGGCGAGGGAATATCGGCTCACGGGCGGCATACAGGCTGGGGGCGGGATCGGAATCGCTCACGGACTCACTCCAAATCTTGCTTTGTTGCAGCGGTTGTCCCAGATGCGCCACGGACGAACCTTGACGTGGATCAAACGCATATACAGAACGCATCTTTGCCGCTACTCGGACGCCGTCAACCGGGCGCGGCATTCTGTCCGAAATTACAGCACACAGCATAATCTCATATAATACAGGTGTTTACATGTTTTTGCGACAAGCCCCCGCGCGTCGCCGCGTCGCAGATGTGACACCAGAGCGCAGGCTCATTCGCTGGGCACTTTCACTCTACAAAAGAGCATAGCGCGATCGCTGCGCGTTAGGTAGCGCGACGTTTGCAAGGATACAGCAGCCCTGTCAGTCATCTGGGAGCGTCAGGGCGTCGGCTTTTCAGGAAACGCGCGAACAGATCGAAAAGCCGACGCCGGGTCCGCCCCTGCAAAGCAGGAGGGCGAACTGGACAGCCATCGGCGCTGGAAAGGGCGAACCGACGGCACTGTCTCAAGAAGGGATATTACCCAGCAACGCTGCTTGGGTATTTGACAGGGATCAAAGAACCATAAAATAGGTGCTGCGATTTCAGCGATCCGTAAATACCCGAGCCGGAACATCCGGCATCAGTGCGTTGCCATCGCCAGGCAGCGTCGGCACAGCCCCGCGCCGGATCGCAGCGACCCGGTGGTTCATCCAGTGACGGATGATGTTTCGGTAAAGCCACCCCCGTACCCCGGTCAGTGCCTGTTCATATTCGCTGAAGAACGCATCCGGACTGTCGAAAACACCAAGATCGGCATTGATACCGGTTCGCTGAATGTAGGTATCCCGCCCCTGCCACGTGACCATTGGCGCTTGCAGGCAGTCGGTCCCCGCACCATAGGCACATAACGACGTCCGGCCCGGAAACGCCGCTTGCAACGAGCTCAAGACCTGCTGATCAAGAATGAACCCCTCAAGATTGATCCATTGCCCGTCCAGACGAACCTCAACCCATGAATGCAGGATGTTGCGCGGCGCCATCCAATAAACAAGTTCAGGCACTATGCCGCGTTGTAGGCTCTTGTCGATGGTGAACCCGTGCAGTCGACACGGAATACCAAGCGCGCGTAACAAGGCCATCAGCAGCGTCGCCTTGGTGTTGCACTGACCATACCCATCCGCAAGAACCGACGAGGCGCGGCGCGTATCGGCCACGTTATAGCCAAACAGGATCTCATCGCGGACGTAGTCATAGGCCGCACCGATCCGTTCATGAGGTGACAGCTGCTGCCAACCACGATCTGAGATCAGGGCTGCTATTGCTGCAGCCTTGCTGTCAAGCATCTGTGTTACGTCAAGAAAACGGCTATTGGGCATGAGATCACCTATCTGATTGCCCACCCCTGCTACATCCTACAGCGACTGTAGCTTCAAGGGGAAAATCAACCATGAACCGACGTGCTGAAACGGAAAGGGGCCGCCTGAAGGCAGCCCCGCTTGATGTTGATAATGTATGGAAAGTCGCAGCCTTATTCGCCACCACCTAATTGGTGCACATAGGCGGTGACCGCGCGAATCTGGGCCTCTGTCAGGCGCGCATTCCAATTGGGCATGACCCCGTAACGCGAGTTGTAGACGGTTTCGGTCAGTGTCGCGTGATCCCCACCATAGAGCCAGATGGCATCTGCGAGGTTCGGCGCCCCCTGGGAGCGGTCACCGGTGCCATCGTCCATGTGGCAAGAAGCACAATGGTCCGCGAAGAGCACCGCCCCCGCCTCAACCTTGGCAGCATCCTGAGGCTCACCCGAAAGAGACATCACATAGTTCACGACCTGATCAATCTCTTCCTTCTCCAGCAACTCATCCCGGCCAAAGGCTGGCATCTCCGAGTAGCGCGCATCGTCGCTTTCTTCGTTGCGAATACCATGGGCGATAGTGGCGTGAATGTCCTCCATCGACCCGCCCCAAAGCCAGTCGTCATCCAAAAGGTTCGGATACCCTTTCGCGCCAGCCGCGCCGGCACCGTGACACTGGGCGCACCAGGTCTTGAACACCGCCGAACCAGCCGAGACCGCATAGCCATTCAGCTCGGGATCGGTGCTGATAGAGGCCAGCTCAATCTCCTCCAGACGGCTGTTGATCGGGGCGTTGGCCTCGTTCACGGCTGCGATTTCCTCAGCGACCAGCGCCCGAGAGTTCCAGCCCAGCACACCGGCTGTCGCCGATTGGATCCCCGGCCAGGCCGGGTAGGCAACGGTATAGCCGATGGCCCAGATAATGGTCGCATAGAAGGTCCAGAGCCACCAACGCGGCATCGGATTGTCGAACTCTTCGATCCCGTCCCAGCTATGGCCAGTGGTGTTCGGATCGTCCTCGAACTTCTTCACTTTCTTACTCATGACCGCGCCTCCTTGGCTTTACCCATTTCTGGGGCGGGTTTGTCTTCATGCCGGAAGGGGATATTAGCGGTATCCTTGTAGACCTTGGTACTGCCGGGTCGAAACGCCCAGATCACCACGGCCAGAAAGAACACAAACAGGAACAGCAGCATCCAGCTATCCGCAAATTCGCGAAGCAGTGTGTAGATATCCATCTCTGCCTCCAATCAACGGTTGGCGACGGGGGTGAAGGTCGAGAAATCAACCAATGTCCCCAACATCTGCAGATAAGCAATCAAAGCATCAGCTTCAGAGACCCCGGGCTGCCCGTCAAAGTTCCGGACGCTGACCTTTTCGCCGTAGCGTTCCAGCAGGCCGTCATAGTCCGCATCCGGGTCGCTCTGGGCGCGAAAGTCAGCCTGTGCGTTTTCCAGCATCTCATCAGAGTACGGAACGCCCACAAAAGCATTCGCCGCCATCACATCGCCGATATATTTTCCGTCGATGCGATTGTTCTCCAGGAAGCCATATTTCGGCATCACGGATTCGGGGACAACTGACTGGGGATCGCGCAGGTGATCGACATGCCATTCATCCGAATAGCGACCGCCCACACGGGCCAAGTCCGGCCCCGTCCGCTTGGACCCCCACTGGAACGGGTGGTCATACATCGACTCTGCGGCCAGTGAATACGGCCCGTAACGTTCGACCTCATCTCGCATTGGACGGATCATCTGGCTGTGGCAGACATAGCATCCTTCGCGGATGTAGACGTCACGCCCGGCCAGCTCCAGCGGGGTGTAGGGACGCATGCCTTCCACCTCTTCGATGGTGTTTTCCAGCCAGAACAGCGGTGCGATCTGGACCAGACCACCGATGGTGACAACCAGGAAGCTGCACACCAGCAGGAGGGTCGCGTTGGTCTCGAGGATTTTGTGTTTGTCGAGAATTCCCATTGCTCGGGCCCTCCTTATTCAGCAGGGACTGCGACGGTCAGGCTGGCCTCTTTGGCCGGCGCACGCCGTACAGTCATCCACAGGTTGTAGCACATGATCAATGCACCAGCGAGGAACATGACCCCACCCAGAGCGCGCACCACGTACATCGGGAATTTCGCAGCCACGGTGTCTGCAAAGGAGTTCACGAGGAACCCGTTGGCATCGACTTCACGCCACATCAGGCCTTCCATGATGCCGGTCACCCACATGGATGCCGCGTATAGAATGATGCCAATGGTGGCCAACCAGAAATGCCAGGATACCAGGCTCAGACTGTAGAGACGCTCACGTTTCCACAGGACCGGCACCAAGAAGTAGAGCGCACCAAAGGTGATCATGCCGTTCCAGCCAAGCGCGCCAGAGTGAACGTGACCAATGGTCCAGTCAGTATAGTGCGACAGCGAGTTCACGGCACGGATCGACATCATCGGACCTTCAAAGGTGGACATGCCGTAAAAGCCGATCGAGATCACCATCATTCGGATTACCGGGTCGGTGCGCAGCTTGTCCCAAGCGCCAGACAGAGTCATCAGGCCGTTGATCATGCCACCCCAGCTGGGCATCCACAGCACGATTGAGAACACCATACCAAGGGTCGAGGCCCAATCCGGCAGCGCGGTGTAATGCAGGTGGTGCGGACCGGCCCAGATGTAGAGAAAGATCAGCGCCCAGAAGTGGATGATCGACAGCTTGTAACTGAACACTGGGCGCTCAGCCTGTTTTGGCACGAAGTAGTACATCATGCCAAGGAAGCCCGCGGTCAGGAAGAAGCCCACAGCGTTGTGACCATACCACCATTGGACCATCGCATCCTGCACGCCTGACCACATGATCACCGATTTGGAGCCCCAAATGCTGACGGGTATCGTCATGTTGTTGACCAGATGCAGCATCGCAACGGTCACGATAAACGCGAGATAGAACCAGTTGGCGACATAGATATGCGGCTCCTTACGCTTGATCACAGTGCCCAGGAACACAGCCAGATAGGCCACCCAGACGATGGTCAACCAGAGATCGACATGCCATTCCGGCTCCGCATATTCCTTGGACTGGGTCGACCCGAACAGATAGCCGGTCGCAGCCAGTACGATGAACAGCTGATAGCCCCAGAACACAAACCACGCCAAGTTACCGCCCCAGAGACGGGCGGCCGAGGTGCGCTGCACCACGTAAAATGAGGTCGCGATCAGCGCATTGCCGCCAAAGGCAAAAATCACCGCTGAAGTATGCAACGGGCGCAGCCGCCCGAAGTTGGCCAGGCCCTGGGCCCATTCGAAGTTCAGGACCGGGAAGGCCAGCTGGAAGGCAATATAGACCCCAACCAGAAACCCGACCACGCCCCAGAACGCGGTTGCCACCACACCGGCGCGCACCACACTGTCAAAGTATTCGCCCTGTAGCGATCCCGTTGCGATCACCGGCTCATCAGTGTGTCGAAGGGTGTATAGAAACAGCCCGCCAGCCACGATCATGATGATGATCGCATGTACCTGATAGGCCAAATCCCGCGCGTAATTGGTCGCGATCATCGCAAAGAGCGTGACCAAACCAAGCACGATTAGCTTGATATAATTAGACATCTTGCGTCCCTTTTCCTTGCCCGACACGATTCTCTGGTCCGCGTCAGACAGTTTTTTCTGAGCCTTAAATGCAAAACTGCGCCAGACAACGCCTTGATCTGTATCAAGACAGTTTGCCGCAGAATGTGAGAAGCACCTTCATAATGACGTAACTCGCGACACAACCACAAGTTCGTTGCGGTCGCACATATCCTTGCGAGGTTAATATGTCCTACAAAACACTGCTGACGGTTCTGACAACCCCCGCCAATACCGGTGCTCAACTGGAGCAATCAATCTCGCTGACGCGGCTAACTGATGGCCATGTGGACGCGCTGTGCCTTGGCGTGGATCGTACCCAGACCGGCTATTACTACGCTGGGGCCAACGCGATGGTGCTGCAAGAAACCCTCGCTCGTGCCAAGGAAGAAGTCAGCGGCATCGAAGCTACCGCTACCGAGCGTCTGACCCGGTCAGCGGTCAGCTTCAACGTTGAAACAGGCGTCGCTCAGATGGCGGATATCGGTCGTCACGTTGCCCGCCTGGCACGGTTTTCCGACCTGGTGGTACTGGGTCAACCCTACGGCAAGGACCGCCCCGCCGAGGCAGAGGCCATCGTCGAAGCGGCCCTTTTTGAAGGCCGCGCACCTGTACTTGTTGTACCAGATGATGCCCCCCTGCCCGCGCAGCCAAAAACCGTATTGGTTGCTTGGAACGAAAGCATCGAAGCCATGACCGCCATTCGCAAGGCGCTGCCAATGCTACAGGCGGCGGATGTGGTGCGCGTCGTTGTCATTGACCCGCCCCAGCACGGGCCGGAGCGCTCAGATCCGGGCGGGTTGCTGTGTCAGATGCTGTCCCGCCATGGGGTCAAATGTGAGATTGATGTGCTCAGCAAAACCATGACCCGCGTCTCAGATGTGCTGAACAGACATGCGGTCGATACGGCGGCAGATCTGATCGTGATGGGCGCCTATGGGCATTCCCGCTTTCGCGAGGCGATCCTTGGTGGCGCCACCCGCAATATGCTGGAGAAGGCAAAAGTGCCTGTGCTGATGGCGCACTAAAACAATATATGTGCACGCAACAAAAAGGGGCCAGAAACCGGCCCCCTACTCTCTTCTCGCTTCAAGTATTGCCTGATACCAGCGTCAGATCAGGTAACCGCCGTCGCTGTCATCTCCGGCCTCTTCCATCAGGCGCCCCATGTCAGGCACGGTCACATGCCGCTTGCCTTCCAGCTCGATCACGCCGTCCTTACGCAGCGCCGACACCTGCCGACTGACAGTTTCCAGCGTCAGCCCCAGATAATCAGCCATAGCCTCGCGGGTCAGCGGCAAATCAAAAACGCGTCGGTTGCTATCCTTATGGAGCTGTAAGGACGCATCGCGCCGGGCCAGAATAGATAACAAGCTGGCGATCTTCTCGCGCGCCGTTTTACGCCCCAGAACCAGCATCCATTCCCGGGCAGCGTCCAGTTCGTCCAACGTCATCTCAAGCAGACGATGTGCCACATGCGGGGTGTGGGCCATCATCTCCTCAAACGGTTTCTTGCGAAAACAGCACATGACCACGGTTGAGGTTGCTACCACGTTATAAGCTGCCGTATCGCGCCCGGGTCGGCCAACAAAATCGCTGGGCAGCAGCAGACCAACCATCTGGGTCCGCCCGTCCTCCATCGTCTGCGTCAAGGTTGCGATGCCCGAGACAACGGAGCCGACAAAATCCATCCGATCACCGGACCAGGTGATCGGTTGGCCCGCATCATAGGTGCGGTAATATTTGATAGAGTCCAGCATTTCCAATTCGTCCGCATCACAGCGCGCGCAAACAGCGCGATGACGAATAGGGCAATCGCCGCAATTGACGTTTTGAATGGTAGGAGCGTTCATGAGAGGTCCGATTTGATCTGCGCTAAGGCTAATGCTCACCTAGCGGTATCAATTTAAACATGTACCGCGCAAATCACAATTGGCGACGCCGCGTTTGTTGGAGTGTCGCGCTGGGAATGCACCCCTCGCCGGCAATAGCCAAGGTGCCGCCCCTCATAACGATGACAAGGGCTTATCCGCTTCCCGGCACCAATACCTGTAGCCTAATTGGCGGGATGTGCCATACTGTCGCGACAATCCAAGCGGCCCCACTGCGAAACCGCTAGATACATTCGCGCAAACTGCACCCTACCCGGCAGCGGCCAGAAGTTGCTGCGTGTAGGGATCCGACGGATTGTTGAACAGGTCAGCGGCCGATCCCGCCTCAACCACATCACCTTGTTTCATCACGATCATCTTGTGCGACATGGCCCGCACCACATTCAAATCATGCGAGATGAACAGATACGCGAGCCCATACCGCTCCTGCAGGTCACGCAACAGATTGACGATCTGCACCTGCACAGTCATGTCCAGTGCCGATGTTGGTTCATCCAACACCACCAGTTTTGGTCGCAGCACCATCGCCCGCGCAATCGCAATCCGTTGCCGCTGACCACCTGAGAATTCATGCGGGTAGCGATCCATAAACGCCGGATCCAACCCCACCTCAGCCATCACCTCAGCAACCAAATCCCGCGGATCACGATCCTGATCAACATTGTGAATGGCCAAGCCCTCGGCGATGATCTGGGAGCAGGTCATCCGCGGGCTGAGCGCCCCAAAGGGATCCTGAAACACGATCTGCATATCCGCCCGCAACCGGCGCAAATCCCGTGTTGACCATTGGCGCAGATCCTGTCCCTGAAATTCGACCCGCCCGTCCGAGGCGATCAACCGCATGATAGCCAGCGCCAGCGTAGTCTTGCCAGATCCGCTTTCGCCCACAATGCCCAACGTCTCACCCGCGCGGACAGAAAGCGACGTTGGGTTGACCGCCTTCACATGGCCGACAGTGCGTTTCAGCAAGCCCTTTTGAATGGGAAACCACACTTTCAGATCCTCGGTTCGGATCAGCTCCTTGGCATCCTGGGGCACCGGTTGAGGCTGGCCCGTCGGCTCGGCATCCAGCAGTTTGCGCGTGTAGGGATGCTGTGGATTGGCAAAAATCTCAGCCGTGGGGCCGCTTTCAACGATCTCACCCGCCTGCATGACGCAAACGCGATCCGCGATCCGGCGCACAATGCTCAGATCATGGGTGATGAACAGCAACCCCATGCCCTCGCTGGCTTTCAGATCCGCGAGCAGGTCGAGGATCTGCACCTGAATGGTGACATCAAGAGCAGTTGTCGGCTCATCCGCAATCAGAATGTCGGGTTTGTTGGCAAGGGCCATGGCAATCATCACCCGCTGGCGCTGTCCGCCGGACAACTGATGCGGATAGGCGTCCAGACGGGTCTCTGCGTCCCGGATACCAACCCGGTTCAACAGATCAACGATCCGCTCCCGTGCCGCCTTACCATCCAACCCCTGATGCAGCGCCAGGGATTCCGCCAACTGTTTCTCAATCGTATGAAGCGGGTTGAGAGAGGTCATCGGTTCCTGAAAGATGAAACTGATATCATTGCCTCGTACCTGCCGAAGATGGCGCTCACTGGCGCCGACCATCTCGGTTCCATCATAAGTGACGGAACCGGTGACGGTGGCGCTGTCACCCAGCAGTGAAACCGTGGACAGAGCCGAAACTGATTTGCCGGAACCGCTCTCGCCCACCAACGCAACTGTTTCCCCTCGACCTACCGAAAAGGACACACCGCGTACCGCCTCTGTCACCTTGCCATCCTGGCGGAAGGACACGCGGAGATCCCGGACATTCAACAACGGGGTGGATTTTTCAGGTACGGTCATCGAATAGCCCATAGGTTGGAACATCTGCCTGTTGCGCTGCGTCTCGGCACAAAACAGATCAGCAATTCGTCTCTGACGTGCATGTTAGGGCCTGATCTCATCACGAAAACGTCTTTCTCGGATCGAAGGCATCGCGCACCCCTTCAAAGATAAAGACCAGCAGGGACAGCATGATGGCAAAGGTAAAGAAGGCGGTGAATGCCAGCCAGGGCGCCTCAAGGTTCTGCTTGGCCTGCAATGTCAGTTCCCCGAGCGACGGGGCGGAAGATGGCAAGCCAAATCCTAGGAAATCCAATCCCGCAAGCGTTCCGATGGTGCCGGTCACGATGAACGGCAGAAATGTCAGGGTCGCAACCATTGCATTCGGCAGCATATGGCGGAACATGATGGTCATGTTGCCCACCCCCAATGCCTTGGCAGCACGCACATATTCCAGATTGCGCGCCCGCAGGAACTCTGCCCGGACCACACTGACCAAAGCGGTCCAGCTGAACAGGATCATCAGTACAACCAGCAGCCAGAAACTGCGCCCCAGAATGGCGAACATGATGATGATGACATAGAGCTGCGGGATGGAGCCCCAGATCTCAATCACCCTCTGGAAAATCAAATCTAACCAGCCACCGAAGAAACCCTGAACCGCGCCCGCCGCAATGCCCACCAAGGTGGCGGCTCCGGTGACCATCAGGGTGAACAGGATCGACAGACGAAACCCGTGAATGACGCGCGCCAAGACATCGCGCTTGGTATCATCCGTGCCCAACAGGTTTTGCCCATTAGGTGGCAACGGCGCTGCGCCGGGCCGGTCGACCGTGGTGTTGAAAGAATAGGGTATTGGCGGCCAGATCGCCCACCCTTCCACAAACCCATCCGCCGCAAACGTGTCGGCTTCGATCTCTTCCAGAATTCCCTCGGGATCGTCAAAGCAGTCCTCAACGCCGCCAGAGGCAATCAGACATTGTACCTCCGGATCACGGTAAGCAGCCTCCGTCTGGAAATCCCCGCCAAAAGCCGTCTCCGGGTAGAAATTGAAAACGGGTGTAAAATACTCACCGCGATAGTTCACCAGCATCGGTTTGTCATTGGCGACAAACTCAGCAAACAGCGAAATCCCGAACAGAACGGAAAAGATCCAAAGCGACCAGAAGGCCCGGCGATTGCGGCAGAAATTGCTCCAGCGGCGCTGGTTGAGCGGGGACAATGCCATCTGTCAGCCCTCTCTCTTCTCAAAGTCGATACGCGGATCGACAATCACATACATGATGTCGGAGATAATCCCGACCACAAGGCTCATCAGGCCGAAAATGAACAGCGTGCCGAAGATCACCGGATAATCGCGCGCCACCGCGGCCTCAAACCCCAGGCGACCCAGACCGTCGAGAGAGAAGATCGTCTCGATGATCAGGCTGCCGGAGAAGAACACCCCGATAAAGACCGCCGGAAATCCCGCGATCACAATCAGCATCGCATTGCGGAACACATGACCATAAAGCACCCGCCGTTCGCTCAGCCCCTTCGCGCGTGCGGTCATCACATATTGCTTCTTGATCTCATCCAGGAACGAATTTTTGGTCAGCAGTGTCAGCGTCGCAAAGGCCGAAATGGTCGAGGCCACAACCGGCAGCGTGATGTGCCAGAAATAGTCGGCGATTTTACCAAAGAGGCTGAGGTTTTCCCAATTATCAGAGGTCAGCCCCCGCAGCGGGAAAATCTGCCAATAGGACCCGCCGGCAAACAACACCAAGAGCAGGATCGCAAACAGAAAACCGGGGATTGCATAGGCCGCGATGATCAGACCGCTGGTCCAGGTATCAAACCGGCTGCCGTCCCGCAGAGCCTTGCGGATACCCAACGGGATGGAGATCAGATAGGCAATCAACGTCGACCAAAGCCCCAGCGAGATTGACACCGGCATCTTCTCCAGAACCAGATCCATCACATCAATCTTGCGGAAATAGCTCTCACCGAAATCAAAGCGCATGTAGTTGCCGAGCATGAGGAAAAATCGCTCCAACGGCGGTTTGTCCAAGCCATACTGCTGCTCCAGCTCTGCGATCAACTCAGGCGGCAACCCTTGTCGGCCTGCGTAATTGTCATTGGCCGCGATGGCCTCTCCGCCAGCGTCACCGCCACCCCCGGCGAACCCCTCGAACACATCGCCGCCGCCTTCCAGCTGCGCAATCATCTGTTCAACCGGACCACCCGGCACAAATTGCACCAGAGCGAAATTGATAACGAGAATCCCGAACAGCGTCGGGATCACCAGGAGAAAACGTCGAAGGATATAGGCTGCCATGTCAGGCGCTTACCGCAATGCGCCAGAGGATTTCAATGCCGCTTCTTTCTCGGCGTTGACCCACCAAACATCGCGCAATCCCAGATCGAACAACGGCAGGGTCTCGGGCTGCTCATAGAAATTCCAATAGGCCACCCAATTCACATCCAGATACCAAGTGGGAACCATGAAACGCTTAGCCCGCAGGACGCGGTCCAACGCGCGCACATTGGCGTAGAGCTCTTCCTGATCTTCCGCCTTCACGATGGCGCCAATCAGCGTATCAACCGCCGGATCCGCCATCCCCGCCGGGTTGAACACTGAAAACTCATGCGCGTCGGACCCAAACTGCTGATACAACCCGGTCGAGGGCTGCAGGTATTTTGGATAGGCGAAGGTGATCATATCAAAGTCTTTTTCACGGCGACGGCTTGTATATTGCGCGAAATCGACCCGGTTAGAGATGGCATCCACCCCCATCTGCCGCAGGTTCGCGATATAGGGCTGTACGATCCGCTCAATCGTGGGCGAATCGATCAGGAACTCAAGCTTAAACAGCTCGCCCTCTGCATTGCGGCGCAGACCATCATCGCCAACAGCCCAGCCCGCCTCATCCAGCAGTTTCATCGCCCGGCGCAGGTTGCGCCGATCCGCTGGCCGCGCAGGTTTTGAGCTATGCGCCATCACCGGCTCACTTGTCAGCAGCGCCGGATCAATTTGATCACCCAAATCCTGCAACACTTCCAATTCGCGTCCCTCGGGCAGCCCCGTCGCTTCAAGAGCCGAATCCTGCCAGAACGAATGGCGCTGCGCGAACAGCCCATATTGCAGACTGTCGTTGGTCCATTCAAAATTATAGGCAAGCTGGATCGCTTCGCGCACGCGGGGATCCTGAAATTTGGGGCGCAAAAGGTTCATTACAAACCCGCTGGCAGCGGGAACATTACCATCGGGGAATTCCCCTTTCACCACATCGCCCTCTTTGACCGCGTCGAACCCATAGGCAGTGGCCCAGCTCTTGGAGCTGTTCTCCGGGCGCATGGTATAGACCCCGGCCTTGAACCCTTCCATCGCGGCAACACTGTCGCCGAAATACTCAATCCGAATGCGATCGTAGTTGTGGCGCCCGACATTTACATTCACGTCGTTGCCCCAGTAATCGGGATTGCGTTTATAGACGATACGCTGGTTCACATCCGCGCTTTCGAGCACATACGGGCCAGACCCGATACCCGGATCCAACCGCGGCTCATCCAGACGCCGGTTCTCCGGATCTGCCTCAAACCAGGCCTTGGAAAACACTGAGGTTCCACCGACCTGTGTGATCATCGCCCGGCGCGGGAAATCCGGTGAGAAATAGAACTTCACCCGATGCGGCCCAAGCGCTTCTGCCTTCGGAATGCGCTTTTTGACGGCCTCCGCGTAGGATTGCAGCCCCTGCTCCAACAGAAGGTTGTGTGAGAAGACAACATCCTCAGCCGTCACGGGCGTCCCATCAGAAAACCGTGCTTCAGGGCGCATGTTGAAAATCACCCAGTCCTGGCTCTCCGGATACTCCAGACTCTCTGCCAGCAACCCATAATAGGATCCGGGTTCATCGTAAGAAGCAATCATAAGTGATTCAAAATGATCCGCCGACATGGCGCCTCCGCGCCCTTTACGGGTGTAAGGGTTCATACTGTCGAAGGTTCCAACCGCAGAGAGAGACAGTTCGCCGCCTTTCGGGGCCTCTGGATTGACGTAGTCAAAATGGTCAAAGCCCTCGGGATATTTCAGCTCTCCGAATTCAGTGAAGCCGTGACTTTTGATCACCCGCTCTTCAGCAAAGGCCAGCGAGGCCGCCATCGCGCAGATGATGAGCGCGGCAAACCCTGTCATCACGATGCGAAAAAATGGTTGCGGATCAACCACTCGGGCCGAAACGGCGCGGCGCGGTGCGGTGGGCGTCTTCATCTGCCAATACCTCCATTGTCCGGCGTTCGCTGCCAGGATCATTGTCTGACCCAAAGCTATGCGGCTGCCCCCCTAACATTCAAGTTCAGATTGGCTGAATTTCCCGTGTGTCAAGCAACGAGCGGGCATGAACCCGCCGAATCGCACTTAAACTTGATCACTTCGACGCTGCCCACGCCTGAAAACGAAAAAGACCGCGCTGGATGGCGCGGTCTTTTCGTTCTGCCGTAAAGCGACAAAATCAGTCGTCGAGGCTATCGAGATAAGCGATCAGGTTCACCCGATCCTTCTGCTTCTTCAGCCCGCTGAAGCTCATGGTGGTGCCCGGCGCGTATTGCGACGGTTTCGTCAGGAAGGCGTCCAGCTCTTCTGCGGTCCATTCACCGCCAAGACCGGCCAGAGTAGCAGAGTATCCGAAACCATCCGCAGCGGCGATCGGACGATCAACCACCCCATAGAGATAGGGACCGGTGGCGTTGTCACCGGCTTCGAGTTTGTGGCAGGCGGAGCATTTCTTGAAGACCTTGGCACCTTTGCCAACGTCTGCAGCGGCCATCAGTTCGCCAAAGTCTACGACTTCAACAACTTCTTCCGCACCTGCCTCTTCCACTTCAATCACATAGGAAGCCTCGCCGTGGCTTTCGGTATGATAGAGTTCCTCTGCGGCCCATTTGCCCAGGAGGAACACGAGGAACGCGCCGCAAACGCCTGCGGTCGCTTTGGTAAGGGTCATCGTGTCAAACATGATCGCGAGTCCATTTCAGCTGTCTGGGAGGGTGTCTAAGGCTTCCCCTCTCAAGTGGCAAGGTATAGACAGCGCGACGAAACGCCCGTTTTTTGAAGTTTTGCACGGATGTCGCAGTTATGACCCAGAGAATTGCCATTCAGGGGGAGCTTGGCTCCTACAGCCACGAAGCCTGCCGCAAGGAGCGACCAGAGATGGATGTGCTGCCCTGCCGCAACTTTGAGGACGCGATCGACGCAGTACGCAGCGGTGCGGCTGAGCTGGCCATGCTGCCGGTTGAGAATTCCACCTATGGACGCGTTGCCGATATTCACCGCCTGTTGCCGCACAGCGGCCTCCACATCATTGACGAAGCCTTTGTGCGGGTGCACATCAACCTCCTTGGCGTTCCGGGCGCGCAGCTTGAAGAAGTTAAAGAAGCGCATTCACATCTCGTGCTGCTGCCGCAATGTGCACGGTTTCTAAGCGAAAACAACATCCACGGCCGTGTCAGCCCCGACAATGCCCGCGCCGCCCGTGACGTGGCCGAACAGGGTGACAAGACCCACGCCGCGCTGGCCAGTGAACTGGCTGGCGAGATCTACGGCCTGGAGGTATTGGCCCGCCATATCGAGGATCATGGCAATAATACCACCCGTTTCCTGACCATGTCGCGCGAGCCGAATATGGAGCGCCGGGGCAACCATGGCATGATCACCAGCTTCGTCTTCCAAGTCCGCAACATACCCGCCGCGCTCTACAAGGCTATGGGTGGCTTTGCGACAAATGGCATCAACATGACAAAGCTCGAGAGCTACATGGTCGACGGGTCTTTCACCGCGACCCAGTTCTATGCTGATATCGATGGCCATCCGGACGATCCCAATGTTCGCCTCGCCATGGATGAACTGGCCTATTTCACCACCAACATCGAAATCCTGGGGGTCTACCCGGCGAATGATGATCGTTTCTGATCTGTAATTCGCGTCAGGCGGAGCGGCCAACCCGGTCTTCAGTCTGTTTGGCAAACTCGGAGACGCGTTTCTTGAAGCCGCGGTTCAACTTGCTGCGCGCCAACTTCAACGACTGAACCATCAAACGCCCCGACAGCGTCTTGGGTGTCAGCGATAGGGTCACCGACAAGCGGGTACGCCGCGGCGACAGGGCCAGCAACTCGATATCCATCGCGCCATCCAGGCCGCTGCCTGTGCCTGTCAGCACAATCTGCGTCACCGGCTCATAGGTGCTGAGCGATAGGTGCAGATTGCGCTTCTTGCCGCGAAACTGGAACTCGATCTCCCAGGCCAGCCCGTTTTCGGGATGATGAACATCCCCCATCCGCTGCACATCCACACCCCGGCGCAGCGCCATACGCTCCATATTTTCGAAATCCGAAATCGATCGAAAGACTTCTGCAATTGGTGCGTCGATGTCTTCTTTGCTGGAAAAATCCATGGGCGTCCTGTTGTTACAGCGGATCTGAAAATCCGATGGCGATCTTGTACTGACTGCTACTATTCGTCTCAATCCAGCGTATCTGCAAGCCAGTTCTGCAGCAGAAAATGTGCAATTGCACCTTTGCGAGGCTGGCGAATATCAGGGTGCTCCCCTTCGAATACCGTCATCATATCCTGACGCGAGACCCAGATCGCATCTTCGATCTCTTTAGGATCAATGGTGATCTCACGTCCCAAGGCCTCACCCGCGCAACCGAACATCAGCGACATTGGAAATGGCCAGGGCTGACTGGACAGATAGCTGACGGCACCGACCTTCACCCCGGTCTCTTCCGCAGTCTCACGCCGCACAGCGACCTCCAGTGTTTCGCCTGGTTCCACGAACCCGGCCAGCAGGGAATACATCCCCTCGGGCCACCCCGGCGACCGCCCGACCAGAACAGCATCCCCATGGGTGATCAACATGATCACGACCGGGTCAGTGCGTGGAAAATGCGCCGCTCCGCAGCTGGGGCAGACCCGTTGCCAACCTGCCTGCGCCATATCGCTTTTGGTGCCGCAGCAAGCGCAATATCCATGCGAGTGATGCCAGCCGAACACCGCCCGTGCGGTCGCCGCCAGTTCTGCATCCTCGCGGCTGAGCTGGGCCATGATGCGTCGCAGTTCGACAAATCCAGTGTCCTGCGGCAGATCCGGATGCTGCTGCTCGCTGTTATCCACAAAGGCGCGCAGCGCCATATCGTCAAGGTTGTCCGGCTGCCAATCACTGATATCAACCGAGAACCGTGCCAGCCCTGCCGTACAGATCCCGAGAAAGACAGCACCCGCCGCCGTGCCCGTGACCACAGGATGATCAGGCCGGATCCAGGCCAGAGCCTCAGGGACAATCGCGCTGTCTGATACCACGGCAGCCCCTGAAGGCAGGGTGCACAATGGCTTTCCACGCCAGATCAACAGGATACGACAGTTCCCGCCTTCCCAAAGCGCAGCCAAAGCCGCAGGATCGTCCCTGAGATGCGCTGCCCGGTTCAAACCACTGCCGCCAAATGTCACCTGTTCTGCCTGTCGCATCGCCTCGTCCCGCTCTTTCGCCTGCGCACAAATGTGCCGCAGCACCTGAATCCGTCAGAGACATGCAGCCCTAAGCTGAAAAGCTGTTTCCTCTGCGCCACAGTGGCCTAGAAATATTCCGAACCCTCGAAGTAGGTGAAAGCCGCAAATCCGCGGTATCTCAAGAGGAAAGCAACGCCATTGAATAGAATTTTCAGCAATAAGCGGCTTTCGAGTGTCACATTTGATTGCTTCAAAGAGGCAAACAGGCTTGTTAATAAATTGGCAATCAACGCCACCTCGGGATTTACCGTGCGACCTCTAAGAAACGCCACATGACAGGATCGGACGAAGCCGGGGACAACAAGGTCGGATCCCTGCGCATTATGGCGACCACGGATCTCCACGCAAACCTGCTCAGTCACGACTACTACTCCGATCAACCTGATCCTGCGCTGGGTCTCTCCCGTGTAGCCACGCTGATTGCGCAGGCGCGCCGCGAAGCCGCGACAATCGGTGCTGCTACCCTGCTTCTGGATAACGGAGATAGTATCTTTGGCACCCCGATTGCAGAGCGTCCGCTAGAACTCAGCCACACCCGTCCCGCACCGGTTGCGCAAGCATTCAATCTGCTCAAGTATGATGCTGTCGGCCTTGGAAATCACGACTTCGATTTCGGATTGGACCAGTTGCGGCAGGCGCTATTGCACATCAACTGTCCGGTGCTCTGTTCAAATATGCAGGCGCTGGACCCGCAGTTGTCTCTTCCGTTCAGCCAAGCAACCGTTCTCGAACGTGAGCTCGCTGATACCGCAGACACACCGCCGCTGCGTATTGGCCTGCTCTCGGTCCTGCCGATACAAACCCTCAAATGGGCAGCTCATCTACTCCAGGGCAAAGTTACGATCGAGGACATGGTGCAATCCGCCCGCGACCACGCTGTGGCCTTACGCGAACAGGGCTGCGACATCGTCGTGGCGCTCGCTCATACTGGTATCGGAGAGAAACACGCGACCTACGGTATCGAAAATGCCCTCCATCCGCTGGCCAATCTTGGCGTACTGGACGCAATTATCGGCGGCCATACCCATCTGACGCTGCCCGATCCGCGCCACCCGGTTTCTGTGCCAGTCGTGATGCCCGGGGCCCATGGCTCACATCTTGGCGTGATCGATCTGCGGGTCACGTGGCATTCTGATCGCTGGGCAATAACGAAGGCCACCAGTACGCTCCGTCCCATAGCTCGACGCAGGACCATTGGCGGTGCTGGCGGCGTACTGACGCCGCTCGTGGCGGAAGATCCTGCAATGATCGAGGCACTCGCGGAAGATCATGCCGAAACACGGACCCGCATGGCGCAACCCGTGGGCCGCACAAACCAACCGCTGCATTCCTATTTCACTTTTCTCGGACGCGATCAGGCCCTTGCCTTGGTGGCTTGGGCCCAGGCAGCTGCAGTGCGTCCGGCCCTGACAGATACCGTGGCCAGCAACCTGCCCCTGCTCTCGGCGGCGGCCCCAGGAAAATTTGGAGCACGCTCAGGCCCCTCAAATTATACGGATGTGCCGGTCGGGCAGATGTACATGCGCCATGTCATCGATATTCAACCTTTCCCGAATGAGTTGCGCACGGTGGTTCTAAATGGCGCCCAACTGCGCGACTGGCTGGAAATGTCGGCCGGGTTGTTCAATCAGGTTGCCCCCGGCACCTTTGGCTCGCCCTTACTGAACGAAGATCGGGCCGGCCATAATTTCGATGTCATCTTCGGCATCCAATACGATATTGATGTCTCTGCACCAGCCCGGTTTGCCAGCGATGGAGAACTGGCAAATCCGGACAGCCACCGGATCCGCAACCTCCGCTGGAAGGGGGCACCGGTGCGTGACAGTCAGCATTTCGCGGTGGCAGTCAGTAGCTACCGCATCGGCGGCGGCGGTAATTTCGCCACTGCACAGGCCGCCACGCCACTACCGACCCCCCCGTTAAGGGTGAGAGACGCAATCCGCGACTACGTTGCCGGACGCACTGACCGTGACCCATTGGAACACGCACCTCCGCCCTGGCGCCTGTTCAGCCACGCCTCCACAGAAGCCGAGATCTTTACCGGCCCAGGAGCCCGCGCCTATCTCAGCGATCTTGATCCGTCCCGCCACAGCCTGCATGGAACCACACCCGACGGGTTCCTGCGGATTGGCGTCAGATTGTAAGATCAAAGCATATGATCAGCCTCGCGGCTCCGTTCATATTGCGCATCGCACGGGCTTGCCATTCCCCGCCCGCACTCCTATATCGGGGATTGAGAGGTTGGCGCGGGCAAGCGCCTCGCCAACCTGGTCAGATCCGGAAGGAAGCAGCCACAACGAGCCCCGCTTGGGTCGATGTCCAACCTCTCACCTTTCTCTTTCGTACGAGATGGCTGTTCCGTAGCAGTGAGCGCACAGCATCACTTCCGCATAAGAGATGTCAAACAGCACAATATATAGAAGCCTCAGAATTCGCACCACCAGATATAGCGCCAGCACGGATCAGTAATTCCGGCCGTATCCAGACGAAGCGCTTGACGACTCGGCCCCACCCCCGCTAGCTCTTAAGCAGATGGTTCCTGTATCGCCTTCGGACGGTCAGGATGAAAAGGGAACACGGTGCGAGATGGCAAACCAGCCAGATCAATGCCGCGACTGCCCCCGCAACTGTAAGCGGTGAGCGACCCCGGACTATGCCACTGATGCCAGCGTCCACATGGACCTGCCGCATTGGGAAGGCCCCGGTGTTGTGACGACCCGCAAGTCAGGAGACCTGCCATCTGAAAAGAAACTCGAAACCAGGCGGGGTGTTCTGGCAGGGTCTGCATGTCTGCCCATTGGCCTGCCAGCTCTGACCATTCATCCCCTCCTTCGCGCGGAGGGCGCAATGAACTGGACTGATACAACACATCGCTACTCACTCAGCAATTGCCAACATCTGGGACACCCCTGCCCTGCGGCAGAACGCATGCTGTCACGCCTGGCCGCTGCTTTGGGACAGGCCCGCACGGTCACAACTGATGACTTTGAAATTGCGGGCAACTGTGAGTTGACCGCCTGCGACCGGCCCTGCCAGGCACGGTTTGCGGCCAGCCACGATCGTATCCGCATCTACTGCGGCATCTCTCCGGAGGCGGATCAGGGAAGTCTTGACCAATTCGCGGATGCACTTTTCTGCCAAACAGCGAACAGCCGCCCCATCACCCGTCTGCCGGAATACCCCTGTGGCCTCGCTCAGGCCCTGCCCTTGACACCAAAGCCCGGGATCAAGCCAACGCAACTGCAATCCGTGACCGCCTGACAACCCACAGCAACCTGTTGAACGGGCCTTTGGCGGCGCTACGTAGCGACCCCAAGTCAGCGCGCGTTGCCGGGAATGCGTCTTGGGCCATAGGCCCAAGCCATCTGCTCCTCGGTTTCAATGGCGCAAGGGCGCACCGCGCGCAGTCGCGCCAGCGCCAGATCGGGCCGCTCACCGCATTCTGTCATTAGTCGCAGCACAACCATTCCCGACCGGCCACAGCCGCCCCGGCAATGCACCAGCACCCGGCCACCCCCGACAAGCGCTTTGCGGGCCATATGACTGGCCTCAGGCCAACGTTTCAAAATGTCCGGAGGGGGCGTGCTGAAGTCGGGAACCGGTAGGTGGATCCATCGGCTGCCAAGGCTCTGCAAATCGCTGCCGAGGCTCGCTGCACCGACAGCGGCGTGTTCCGCCTCCATTGTCATGGAAATGACCAGCCCGGGCCGCCACTCCCGAATATGCTCTATGTCGGCATAATAATCCCCGCTTGACCCCGGCAACGGACATAGCGCCAAAATACCGTCCGCCACCGATAGCGCATGCAGCACCAATGGCCTGCCTCTTTTCCCGCTGTCGACCTCGTCACCCTGAGATTCATGCTCCATTGTCAGCCCCCACTGCCAAATGCGCCGCAAATCCTGCGTCAACGATCCCCCCGGACGATCACACCCTTCAATGTAGCGACCCACCCGCCAGGCGCCTAGTGGTTTCTTGGTCCGCACTGGCGGTGGAAGCCTCTTCGATCTGCATCAGCGGTGGACGCCACGCGCGCGCTTGCCTACTTTACCCGAATACAAAAGACCGACCCCCGAATCTGGCACGAGAGATCATGAGCGACACAGCAGGCGACACAGCAGGCCAATCCCAATACCAGGTTCTGGCCCGCAAATACCGGCCCGAGACCTTTGCCGATCTGGTAGGTCAGGATGCCATGGTGCGGACGTTGAAAAACGCTTTTGCTGCCGACCGTATCGCCCAGGCCTTTATCATGACCGGTATTCGCGGCACCGGTAAGACGACAACCGCGCGGATCATTGCCAAGGGCATGAATTGCATCGGTGAGGATGGTCAGGGTGGCCCAACCACTGAACCTTGCGGCAAATGCGAGCATTGCACGGCGATCATGGAAGGTCGGCATGTCGACGTGATGGAGATGGACGCCGCCTCGCGCACCGGGGTGGGCGACATCCGCGAAATCATCGATTCGGTACAGTACCGCGCCGCTTCTGCCCGCTACAAGATCTACATCATCGACGAAGTCCACATGCTGTCGACCTCCGCCTTCAACGCGCTATTGAAGACGCTGGAGGAACCGCCCGCACATGTGAAATTCATCTTCGCGACCACGGAAATCCGCAAGGTACCGGTGACCGTCCTGTCGCGCTGCCAGCGCTTCGACCTGCGCCGCATTGAACCCGAGGTGATGATCGGCCTACTGCAAAAGATCGCCGGCGCCGAAAACGCGCAGATCGCCGAGGACGCGCTGGCGCTCATCACCCGCGCCGCCGAAGGCTCTGCCCGCGATGCCACCTCACTCCTTGATCAGGCGATCTCCCATGGCGCGGGCGAAACAACAGCAGATCAGGTCCGCGCCATGTTGGGGCTGGCGGATCGCGGACGGGTCTTGGACCTCATCGACATGATTCTGCGCGGCGACGCGGCTTCGGCGCTGACCGAACTCAGCGCGCAATATGCCGAGGGCGCCGATCCGCTGGCCGTACTGCGTGATCTGGCCGAGATCACCCATTGGGTGTCCGTGGTGAAAATCACCCCTGACGCGGCTGAAGACCCCACCGTCAGCCCGGATGAGCGCGCCCGTGGCAGCCAAATGGCCGAGGCGCTGCCGATGCGTGTCCTGACTCGGATGTGGCAAATGCTGCTGAAGGCGCTGGAAGAGGTCGCCGCCGCCCCCAATGCGATGATGGCTGCTGAAATGGCGGTGATCCGCCTGACCCATGTGGCAGACCTACCGACACCTGAACAGCTGATGCGCACCCTGCAGGATACGCCGCCGCCGCCATCCGGCGGGCATATGAACGCGCCCATGGGGAACTCTGGCGGACCATCTGGCGCCCCCCAAGGCGCAGGCGCTTACGTCCCCCAGCAACCCGGACCGCAGGGCGGCATGCCAGGCGGCCCCCAAGGCGGACCGACGATGTCGGCAGGCAACGGACAGGCAACCGCGCTCGCCCCGCAGGCAGATCTCGCCCTCGCCCGCTATCCCAGCTTCGAACATGTGATCGAACTGATCCGGGTAAAGCGCGACGGCCTGCTGCTGGAATATGTGAAGACCTACCTGCGTCTGGTGTCTTACCAACCCGGTCGGATCACTATTCAGCCAACGGATGACGCCCCCAAGGATCTCGCCGCACGTCTGGGCCAGCAGTTGCAGACCTGGACCCATGCCCGTTGGGTGATCTCCCTCGCCAATGAGGGTGGCGGTGAGACGATCACTGAACGTGACAACGCCGCTGAGAACGCCCTGCGAGCGGAGGCCAGCAAACACCCGATCGTTCAAGCTGTCCTTGAGAGCTTCCCCAACGCAAAGATCACCAAAATTCGCACAGCAGAAGATCTCGCCGCCGAGGTCGAAGCAGACGCCCTGCCAGAGGTCGAAGACGAATGGGATCCCTTCGAAGAAGAGTGACTTGGGCGATAGGCTTCATCGCGACGCTGTTTCCTGCCGCAGCCCTTGCAGAAGTCTGTGATAAGGAACGACCGTTTTGGCACCCAGGTAATGGTCCGGCCACAGCCTGGGATGAGTTGATTAACCTCTCCACCCTGCCCATGTCCCTTGCGTTGCTTGCCCTTGCGGGCATCGCCCTGGTCACACGAAACCGCCCGACCTTCGTAATCGCCGCCGTGCTTTGGGCCGGTATCGCCTTTGTCATTGCGGTTGACCGGTACGAAAACGCGCTTGATTATGTGGATACCTACGCCCTTGCTGAAGGCTGCCTCGGACCACCCCACTTGTTCATCGGCCTCGCAATTGCGATATGTGCGGTGATGACTTACGGCGCCTTGCGCCCTCGCACTTAGGAGAAAACAGATGCTCAAAGGCCTCGGCGGTCTTGGCGACATGGCCAAGATGATGAAATCGGCACAGGAACTGCAAACCAAAATGGCGCAGATGCAGGAAGAGCTGCACAATGTCATGGTCACCGGCGAAGCAGGCGCAGGTCTGGTGAAGGCGACTGCCTCGGCCAAGGGCGACCTGAAGGCGCTGGATATCGACCCGTCGATCTTCAACGGCGACGACAAGGAAGTGGTCGAAGACCTGATCCTCGCTGCGATCAAGGATGCCCAGGCCAAAGCCGCCGAAAAGGCGCAGGAAGAAATGGCCAGCCTGACCGAAAGCATGGGCCTGCCCAAGGATATCAAGCTGCCGTTCTGACGCTCGGCACCATATACACAACATCAGGCGGCCTTCGGGTCGCCTTTTGTTTTTGCCCGCGGCGCCCGCAAAAACAAAACCTGAACAGTTGCCCTGCGCCCCCTTGTACTCCGAGGGCGCAATCAGCCTATATAGCGGGGCAAAGAAGGGCGTTTAGGCATGATCAAGAACTCAACCACCGATATCGAAGACCTGATTGCCTTGATGGCCAAACTGCCGGGGCTGGGGCCGCGTTCTGCCCGCCGCGCCGTACTCCACCTCATTCGCAAACGCGCCCTGCTGCTGACTCCACTTGCTGAAACCATGAGCGAGGTGGCCGCCACCGCGCAGGAATGCCTCAACTGCGGCAATGTCGGCACTAGTGACCTCTGCACCATCTGTGAGGACATGACCCGTGCGAACGGCGAACTCTGCGTAGTGGAGGATGTGTCCGACCTCTGGGCCATGGAACGTGCGGGCGTTTTTAAGGGGCGATACCATGTGCTCGGCGGGACGCTCTCGGCCTTGGACGCGGTCGGTCCGGAGGATCTGCGCATTCCCCGTCTGGTGGACCGGGTTCAGGCCGAACAGGTCACCGAGGTTATTTTGGCATTGAATGCCACCATCGACGGCCAGACCACCGCGCATTACATCGCTGATCAGCTGAGCGGCCGCGTTCGCCTCACCTCACTGGCACAGGGTGTGCCCATCGGCGGAGAACTGGACTACCTCGACGAAGGCACCATCACAGCCGCCCTGCGCGCGCGTAAGGAGATCTGAAGCGCTCCAGCGGGTGCTACGCAACTTCGCCCCACCAGCCTTGACGAGATCAACCGAGACCGGCCACAAGACCCGCTCATAGCCACAAAGCGCAAGTCGCATCCGGCAATCTGCCAGTGGCCGAGTCTATGTTTTCAAGAGAAGAATGGTGGCGTGGGGGAGACTCGAACTCCCGACCTAACGATTATGAGTCGTTCGCTCTAACCAACTGAGCTACCGCGCCGTCGGGGTGCGAGGTACGCCAGCCACGCCCGCGCGTCAAGGCGGAAAAGTCAGAAAAATGCAGGGATCGGCGTCGAAAGGCGAATTTTCTGTGACGCTCAATTGAGCGACCTCCGCGCACCCCATTATGCGCCGCGACATTACCCTGGCGGCACCCCCGGCCTCTGCGCGCCCCAGACGAAAAAAGACCACGGAACGCAGCGCGCACCGTGGTCTTTGCTATCTGCTCTACCGCCAGCCCGGCGATACGTGGATCTCAGAAACGAGGATCGATGTTATCCTCGTCTTCATCCTCATCATCGCCACCAGCAGGCAGGTTGAAGAAGCTGTCCGCATCCACAACAGTCTCTTCCTCTGCCGCTTCAGGCTTGTCGTTGCCACCCAGGGTGAAGGTTTCAAGACCCTCGATCGCCGACGGCATACGCGGCTCTGCATCCATCTCAAGCGACTGCTCCGTCGACACCAGCTTGCGACGCTCATCATCGCTCATCACGCCACCTTCGGCAGCCTTCTTGGCCGCAGCCTTCTGGACGGCGGCGTCCAGCTCGGACTGTTTGCACAGGCCCAGAGCAACCGGGTCAATCGGCTGGATGTTGGCGATATTCCAATGGGTCCGCTCACGGATGGCCTGAATGGTCGGCTTGGTGGTACCGACCAGTTTCGACACCTGCCCATCGGACAGTTCCGGATGGAACTTCACCAGCCAATAGATCGAGGCCGGGCGATCCTGACGCTTGGACAGCGGTGTATAGCGCGGACCTCGGCGTTTTTCTTCGCCGGCGGCAGCCGGGTTGAACTTCAACTTCAGCTTATGCAGGGGGTTTTTCTCGGCCTTGTCGACCTCGTCCTGCGTCAGCTGGTTGTTGGCAACCGGGTCGAACCCTTTGACGCCCGCAGCCACATCGCCATCTGCAATGCCCTGGATTTCCAGCTCGTGCATGCCAACGAAATCGGCGATCTGTTTGAAGCTGATCGTGGTATTGTCCACCAGCCACACGGCGGTCGCCTTGGCCATCAACGGTTTTGCCATGCGCTCATCTCCTTAATAACACGGTTGTCCCAGATACATCTTTCCCGTCGCCTGAAAGAGGCTTCCCCGATTTGGGGCGGTTTCCGTTGTCGGGGAACTTCAGTTCTATATAGTCGCGATGTTTCTATAAGGAAAGAGGCGAATGCGCGGGATCAAACAGGCCCTGATGGCAGCCCTTATTGCAGTCACGGGCGCCGGGCTGAACATCGGCACGGCAACACCGGCAAAAGCCGAAGGCGAGATTGCCGGGCAGTTCGACTATTACGTTCTGGCACTCAGCTGGTCACCGAACTGGTGCGCGCTTGAAGGCGATGCCAAGAACTCCGACCAATGCGACCCCCGCCATGATCACGGCTGGACCCTGCATGGTCTGTGGCCGCAGTTTCACCGCGGCTGGCCCAGCTACTGCCGCACTGCCGAGGCCCCGCCAAGCCGCCAGCAGACGCGGCAGATGGCAGATATCATGGGAAGCCCCGGCCTCGCTTGGCATCAGTGGAAGAAACATGGCACCTGCTCCGGGCTGTCGCCCCGCGCCTATTTTGAGCTGTCGCGGCAAGCCTATGCGCAGATTGAACGTCCCGCCGCCTTCCGCAAACTGCAGCAACCGGTAACCCTGCCTGCGAGCTTGATCGAGCAGGCCTTCTTGCAGGACAATCCTGACCTGGCGCCCAACACGCTGACCATCACTTGCCGCGACGGTCACATCCAGGAGGCGCGTGTCTGTTTGTCCCGCGATCTGCAACCTGTCCCTTGCGGCAGGGATGTGATCCGTGATTGCACGCAGAAAAATGCGGTGTTTGAGCCGATCCGGTAAAGGCCATTCAACGGCAACTGGCAACAGCCTCAGCCCATGGACCAGCCCCGGATTGGCCCCTCGCGCCATAGTGACCCGCTTCACGATGTCTTTATGGTACGATACAGATACGCACCGGCATGGGGCGTCGCTGATCTGGAGCTACTACGCCCGTCTCCCCCAGACCCGTCCGCTCGGTGCGCCCTGCGCTAACCCGAGAGGAAGGATCATGGAACGCACCATCGGAAACCCCATCAGCTGGCTTGCCAAATCCCTTGGCCTGACCGGCTCTCATGTCTCCGCCTCGGTGGATCACCTCGGCAGCGACAAGGTTGGCGAGATGCCGCGTGTACTGCAATTGGACGTCACGGATCTGGGCGCCGCTCTTCGGGCTGGCTGGCAGGATTTCGCGGCCTGCCGATCTGATGCCATGGCGCTGGTGTTTCTCTACCCGCTGATTGGTGTTGCTCTCGTGGTCCTCAGCCTGTCGATGAACCTGCTGCCATTGGTGTTCCCGCTCGTTCTGGGCTTTGCGCTGATCGGACCGGTGGCCGCTGTTGGTCTCTATGAGATGTCGGCACGACGAGAGGCCGGGTTCACGCCGCGCTGGATGGATGCCTTTGCGGTGCTGCGGTCTCCTGCGTTCTTGTCGATCCTGATGCTGGGGCTATATCTTGCCGCGCTCTGCATCCTGTGGCTGACGGTCGCCGCCGCCATCTACAACCGAACACTTGGCCCCGAGGCCCCGGCCTCCCTCAGCCTGTTCATACAGGACATCTTCACAACTGCCCCCGGATGGGCAATGTTGCTGATCGGCGGCGCTGCGGGCGCGGTCTTTGCATTTGCCGCGCTCGCGGTCAGCCTTGTCTCATTCCCTCTGCTGCTAGACCGGCACGTCGGCCTTCCCATCGCAGTGGCGACCTCCCTGCGCGTGGTGCGCGAAAATCTGCTGGTCTCGCTGACTTGGGGCGCCATTGTCGCGCTGGCTCTGACGCTCGCCGCGGTTCCGATGTTTGCAGGCATGATCGTGGCGGTCCCGGTACTGGGACACGCCACATGGCACCTCTATCGTCGAGCCGTTGCCTGACCGCGAGCCTCTGCAACCAGCCAAATCAAGCGAGGCCTAGACTTCGCCACCAACTTCCAGAACGATTTTGCCGATATGGGTGGACCCTTCCATCCGCCTATGCGCCGCTGCGGCATCCGACAGAACAAAAGTCTGATCCATCACAGGCGCGAACTTCCCCGCCTCAATCAGAGGCCAGACCACTTCACGCAGATCCTGCGCGATCTGCGCCTTGGCCAGATCGCTTTGCGGGCGCAGGGTTGAACCGGTCAGCGTCAGCCGCCGGGCCATGATCTGGGCAAAGTTCAGCGCCACCTTCGGACCGGAGAGGAAGGCGATATGTACCATACGCCCATCATCCGCCAATGCACGCACATTGCGGGGAATATAGTCACCACCCACCATATCCAAAATCAGATTGGCCCCGCCTTCGCTCTTCAACACCTCTACGAAATCCTCGTCCCGGTAGTTGATCGCCCGCTCGGCCCCCAGCTTCAGGCAGGCCGCACATTTCTCATCCGACCCGGCGGTGGTGAACACCCGTGCGCCCAGCTGCGATGCCAGTTGAATGGCCGTCGTCCCAATCCCGGACGAGCCACCATGCACCAAGAACCGCTCCCCCGCCTGTAGGCCACCACGGGTGAAGACATTCGACCACACCGTGAAACAGGTTTCCGGCAAGCAAGCCGCCTGCTTCAGCGAAAACCCCTCAGGAATTGGCAGGCAATGCGCCGCCGGGGTCGCCACATATTCGGCGTAGCCTCCACCGGGCAGCAAGGCGCAGACGCGGTCGCCAATCTCTAGCTCACTGACCCCCGCCCCAAGGGCAACAACCTCGCCCGAGGCTTCCAGCCCCGGCAGGTCGCTCGCCGTCGGGGGCGGAGCATATTTACCAGCACGCTGTAGCGCATCGGGGCGATTGACGCCCGCATAGGCGACTTTCAGCACCACCTGCCCATGGCCGGGTGTCGGCACCGGGCGTTGGCAGACCTCCAATACATCGGGGGCGCCAGGCTCCCGGATCTCAATCGCGCGCATCATTTCGGTCATTGGCATTCCTCCGCTGTTGTCACTGACTAGCAAAGGACACCCGGCTGTCATAGGTCCCGCACCGCTGCGGATCGCTGTAACGTTACGCGGCTCAGCGTCGTGGCGCGGACCAGCTGCCCGGCAGGTCATCACGGGTGCCGGGCGCCTTGATCTGCTGCGCCAGCCAGTTCGGCCCCACCAGAAGGGGTTTCAGCAGTGGATTGGACTGCACCTGCGCCTTCAGCTTTTCGAACTGCATGACATTGTCGATCCGACGGTCCAGAAACTCCCAGCTGGCCTGATGCTCCAGACTGTCGTCACCCAACCAGTAGAGCACCGTCGCCGAATAGACCCCGGCAAGCGAGCCGCGTTTGGTGTACCAGTTGATATCCTCAGATGCGTCGCCCAGTGCAGTCCAGATCGCATCGACCGTGCCCCAGATTAGGCGAACTCCGTCGCCCGCGTATTGCGGCAAGGAAAACAGCGTGGTGCCGCGGCGCACCGCTTCCTTGTCATCGACCACTTCCAACCTCAACCGCACGGCACGTGCGATCTTGTCGCGAAACCGCAGGCCGGTCATGTCCTCTTCCGCCAGACGGTCGAGCATCAACTGATCGCCGCGTTTGTGAAAGGCAACGGCCAGATCCACCGCCCCACGCGGACACAGCGCCTCGGCCAGCGCTGGCGTGATCCCTGCGTCCTCGACAGCTGCAGCGAACGTCGCCGCGCTCCAACCATCAAAGGGCACATGCAACAGAGCTGCATCCAGCAATTGCCCGGTGATGTCTCCCGCCTCAGGCTCTGTGCGCGGGTCGGTGTGATCCTCAATCGTCATGGTCTCGCCTTCCGAAATTTCACGTCTTACTAATTGCAATCGCATCTGTTTACACAGGATATCTGATGTCACATGGGCAATATCCACCCGGCCAATCGTCTCACTGACGCGCCGCCGTCGATCGCCACAATGGCCTAACCGCCGACTGGCCCGGTACTGGACAAGCTAGGGCGACCTTGCTATATGGCCACTTCCTGCAAATCCTTGCAACTCAACTTAGAAAGGTGGTGAAAACCACATGCAGGTTAGTGTTCGCGACAACAACGTCGATCAGGCGCTCCGTGCCCTGAAGAAAAAGCTGCAGCGTGAAGGCGTCTTCCGTGAAATGAAGCTCAAGCAACATTTCGAGAAGCCGTCCGAGAAAAAAGCGCGCGAGAAAGCTGAAGCGATTCGCCGTGCCCGTAAACTGGCACGTAAGAAAGCACAGCGCGAAGGCCTCCTCTGAGCCCTTTGTCCGCAGTTCTGGACGCAAAATGACGACCCCCGAGGCTCAGCCGCGGGGGTTTGTCGTTTTTGGCCTCCCCATAAATAGCGAGTGCGACAATCCGCCACCTATAAACTTAATATTTTATCGAAAATTACACGCATTGCGTGTGTTCGTTTTGAGCAAACTGCGCTACTCTGGTTAATGCACGGGCAGGCTGACGCGTTTCCCCAGCAGCTGCCCGCTCCATCGGATTTGGAACACCCGATGGTCTAACCCGGAGCAGGCAGCGTCTCCCCCCCATCAGGCGCTTGTCTTACCCCCTTACAACCAAGGCATTTGCCGCTCCGGGTTCCTTCTTCCCCGCCTCATCCCCGCGCAGAAAACGCCAGCATGGCACATTTGTGCCCGTTTCCAGTGCGGCGGCCACGTCAGCTCTGGTCAGTAAATCTTGGGCACATAGAGATCATCCGGCAGCACCCTGCGCTCGTAGTCGGGCTTATATTCGCGATCCGGCAGCGACACGCGTTCACTTGGCACATCGCAATAGGGGATCTTGGTCAGAAGGTGCTCGATACAGTTCAACCGCTCACGCTTCTTGTCGTTCCCTTCCACAATATACCAGGGCGCTTCGGGAATATTGGTGCGCTCGAACATATCTTCCTTGGCCTTGGTATACTGCTCCCAGCGGATGCGACTCTCCAGATCCATTGCCGATAGCTTCCACTGCTTCATCGGGTCGTGGATCCGCATGAGAAACCGCAGCTGCTGCTCCTCATCGGTGATGGAAAACCAATATTTCAGCAGGATAATGCCCGACCGCACCAACATCCGCTCGAATTCGGGGACGTCCTGAAAAAACTGCTCGACCTGATCATCGCTGGCAAAGCCCATCACCCGCTCCACCCCGGCCCGATTATACCAGGAGCGGTCGAACAGCACGATTTCACCTGCGGCCGGCAGGTAGGGCACATAACGCTGAAAATACCACTGACTCTGCTCACGGCGACTGGGAGCCGGCAGTGCAACCACACGCGCCACACGCGGGTTCAGACGTTGGGTAATCCGCTTGATCACCCCGCCCTTGCCGGCACTGTCGCGCCCCTCAAACAGGATACAGACCTTGGCCCCGGTGTGCTGGACCCAATCCTGAACTTTGATCAGCTCAGCCTGCAACCGCAGAAGATTGCTAAAATAGACCTTGCGATCCAGCATCTCAGGATGCTGCGAGCGATAGATCTTGCGCAATTCCATCGACAACATCGGCTCGGCGAATTCGATCTCGAAATCCTCGTCCAGCGTGTCCTGAAGTTCGGCGTCCAGCCAGTCAAAGGAATCAGGGTCATGGTCGCTGGTCACGCTAAGGCTCCTTGGTCGTTCAATGGTCAGTCACGCGGCAGTATCAGGCGGATGTGATCGTTTCGTGTCACATTCAGGCAAGCGATAAGTGCTGTTAGCCCCTCTGGTCCCTGAAAGGGCCAGCGCATCCCGCAAGCCACGCGCCAGCCGGATCGGAACAGGGAATCGAATATTGGCGGCAGACGCAAGGGGGCATGCAGCCCGAGCCACCAATTACCCGCGATGATCGCTCAAAATCATGTCAGCTGCCTTTTCCGCAATCATGATCGTCGGCGCGTTGGTATTGCCGCTGGGAATCACTGGCATCACGCTGGCATCAACCACCCGCAGCCCGCCAACTCCGCGCAAACGCAGCGCGCCGTCCACCGGGGCCGCCTCCTCCGCGCCCATTCGTACCGTACAGGTCGGATGAAAAATGGTTGTCCCGATCGCGCCTGCCGCCTGCATCAGATCCGCCTCATCATCCGAACCGCCGCCGGGTTTCAGCTCCTGCGGTGCATAACGCTGCATGGCCCCCTGGCCCATAATCGCCCGCGCTTGCCGGATGGCCGCCACGGCCACCTGACGGTCGCCTTCGGTCGATAGGTAATTCGGCGCGATCCGGGGCGCCTGCATGGGATCCGCGCTGGCGATAGCCACCTCTCCCCGGCTTTCAGGTCGCAGGTTACACACGCTTGCCGTCAACCCTGGAAAGTCATGCAGCGGCTGACCAAAGGCGTCGAGCGTCAGGGGCTGAACGTGATACTCCAGATCTGGCGTCGCCAGATCCGGGCGCGAACGGGAAAACGCCCCGAGCTGGCTCGGCGCCATCGACATCGGGCCGGACCGGCGCAACGCATATTCCGCTGCAATCTTTGCCTTGCCCAAAAACGAATTGGCCAGCGTGTTCAGCGTCTTTGCCCCTTGCAGCCGCCAGGCGCAACGCAATTGCAGATGATCCTGCAGGTTCTGACCAACCTCGGGCATGTCCCGCTGCACAGTAATTCCGTGGTCTCGCAGCACGTCAGCCGGACCCAGACCAGACAGCTGAAGGATCTGTGGGCTGTTGATCGCCCCTGCGGACAGGATCACTTCTCCGTCCGTCCGCGCTGTTTTCACCACACCGCCTTGGCGGTATTCCACCCCAACGGCACGACCGTTCTCGATCAGGATGCGCTGGATATGGGCGCCGGTCTCTACCTTCAGGTTTTGCCCCGTCGCGGTGCGTAAAAACGCCTTGGCCGTATTCATCCGCCAGCCGCCGCGTTGATTCACCCGAAAATAACCGACGCCCTCGTTGTTGCCGGTATTAAAATCGGTGACTTTGGGCAGGCCCCATTCGGCAGCAGCCTGCATCCAGTCATCCAGTACATCCCAGTGCAGGCGCTGGTTCTCCACCCGCCATTCGCCGCCTGCCCCGTGCATATCAGACGGGCCGTCGACGTAATCCTCTGATTTCTTGAAATAGGGCAGCACATCATCCCAGCCCCAGCCAGTGAGTCCGCGCTGGCGCCAGCCATCGTAGTCCGCCGCCTGTCCGCGCAGATAGAGCATTCCGTTGATGGACGAACAGCCGCCCAGCACCTTGCCGCGCGGATAGATCAGCGCGCGCCCATTCAGCCCGGCCTCCGCCTCAGTTCGATACATCCAGTCGGTGCGTGGGTTGTTGATGCAGTAGAGATAGCCCATCGGGATATGCACCCAATGGTAGTTGTCCTTGCCGCCCGCCTCCAGCAGCAGCACCCGCTGGCCTGCCGCGCTCAACCGGTTGGCCAACACGCAGCCCGCGCTGCCTGCGCCGATAATGATATAGTCCCAGTCCATACGCCCCCGCCCGCGACAGTCCTGCCGTTCTGTTCTATCGGGCAGTCTTTCCCAGATCATTCCGCCTGACAAGCCATCCAAGGCCCAGGCACGCTGGAAGGGCTAGACCGGTAGTGCCGTAGTCTTGAATACGGTACGCAATGCAAAAGAACTCTGCATCTGCGCCACACCGGGCAGCCGTGTCAGGTGTTGGCGGTGGATGCGGGCGAAATCATCGGTGTTTTCAGCCACCACCTTCAGGATGTAATCCGCCGTACCCGCCATCAGATGGCACTCCAACACATCGGGAATGCGCCCCACCGCCTTCTCAAAGGCGTCCAGCAGCTCATCGGCCTGGCTTTGCAGCGTGATCTCCACAAAGACGGTTGCCGGCAGGTTCATCTTGCGCGCGTCAAGAAGAGCGACGTAATTACGGATATACCCGTCTGTCTCCAACCGTTGCACACGCCGGTGGCAGGCGGATGCCGACAGGTTCACCTGCTCGCTCAGTTCAGCGTTGGAGATCCGCCCCTGCTTCTGCAATACCTGCAAGATGCGACGATCTGTGTGATCAAGTGACATATCTTGAAAGATCCTTCGATAAAGGGTGAGCATATTAGAAGAACCTTCGATATGCACCTTTTTATTTCGCCTAAAAAAGCAGCAAATCTCATCACTCCTGCGGCATCATAGCGCAAGCATGCTGGAGGAGAGATCGCATGAAAATCGGATGCCCCACTGAGATCAAGCCGCAGGAATTCCGCGTCGGGATGACACCGGACGCCGCCCGCGAAGCCGTAAACCATGGCCATACCGTCCTAATTCAGGCCGGTGCCGGGATGGGCGCTGGCTTCACTGACGAAGATTATACTACAGCAGGTGCCGCAATCATCGACACCGCCGAGGAGATCTTTGCCACCGCAGACATGATCGTGAAGGTGAAAGAACCGCAAGCCGTTGAGCGCAAGATGCTGCGTGAGGGCCAGTTGCTGTTCACCTATCTGCACCTCGCCCCCGACCCGGACCAGACCCGTGATCTGCTGGAGTCCGGTTGCACCGCGATTGCCTATGAAACCGTGACCGACGACCGTGGCGGCCTGCCGCTGCTGGCGCCAATGTCCGAAGTTGCCGGCCGTCTGGCGCCGCAAGTGGGCGCCTATACCCTGCAAAAAGCCAATGGCGGTCGCGGCGTTCTGATGGGTGGCGTTCCCGGCGTAGCCCCCGCCAAGGTTGTGGTGATCGGCGGCGGTGTCGTTGGCACTCATGCAGCCAAGATTGCCGCTGGCATGGGCGCGGACGTGACCATCCTCGACCGTTCCTTGGCCCGCCTGAAATATCTCGACGATGTCTTCGGCCGCGACTTCAAGAACCAATACTCCACCGCAGGCGCCACGGCCGAGCTGGTGCGTGATGCAGACATGGTGATCGGCGCGGTTCTGATCCCCGGTGCCGCAGCACCAAAGCTGGTCTCACGTGCACAACTTAGCGAGATGAAGCCCGGTGCGGTCCTCGTGGATGTCGCCATCGACCAGGGCGGCTGCTTTGAGACATCAAAGGCCACCACCCACGCCGATCCAATCTATGAGGTCGACGGCATCATGCACTACTGCGTGGCCAACATGCCCGGCGCTGTTGCCCGCACCTCGACCCAGGCACTGGGCAACGCCACCCTGCCATTCTTGCTGAATTTGGCAAACAAAGGCTGGAAACAAGCCTGCGCAGACGATCCGCATCTGCTGAATGGCCTGAACGTGCACGCAGGCAAGCTGACCTATTTCGCGGTCGGCAAGGCTCTGGGCATCGACGTTGTCTCCCCTCAGCTGATGATTAAGTAACACCTCCCGATCACTTGGTATCAGCCAACGCAAGGCCTCGCAGACGCGGGGCCTTATCTCGTTTTTGACAGGTGGGAAAAAGTTGCCAACCCCACTAGACAATCGGTCTAGTGACCTTATGTCTACTCGTATGAGCGACACCCGACTGCATATTCTGGACACCGGACGCGCACTGACAGCACAGCGCGGCTACACCTCCGTCGGCCTGACGGAGCTGCTGGCGACGGCACAGGTGCCGAAAGGATCGTTCTACCACTACTTCTCCTCCAAAGAGGACTACGGCTGCGCCCTGCTGCGTCACTACGTCGATCAGTACCGGATTGAACTAGGGCCCACGCTGAACAATCCAGAACTCACCGGGCGCGATCAGGTGCTGTCTTACGTCACCGCCTGGCAGGAACGGCAGAGCTCGGACATGGCCGGTCAAAAATGCCTCATCGTCAAACTGGCTGCCGAAATCGCCGACCTCTCCCCCGCGATGCGCGGCATTCTGCAACAGGCTGTCGAAGGCATTACCACGCGGCTGGCCGACTGCCTGCGCAAAGGTCAACGGGACGGTTCCCTCAGCCCGAGCGTCGACCCCGTTCAGACGGCAACATCGCTTTATCAGATCTGGCTTGGGGCCGGCCTGATGGCGCATCTGTCTCAGGACAGCACCCCGTTTGACACCGCCATGCTCCAGACCCGCACCATGCTGCCCTCGCCTAGGCAAACCTAACCTACCATAACCGTTCCGACGCAGCTGGCAGCCACCAAAAAAAATTACCGATCACTAGACGATCGGTCTAATCCCTCAAGAAAAGGACCCCAACATGACGCAGACATCCACCACCAACCGCCAGTATGTCCTCGCCGAGCGCCCCAAGGGTGAACCAACCGACAGCACCCTGCGCCTGGAAACCACAGACGTGCCCACCCCCGGCGAAGGCCAGATGCTCCTGCGCAACGAATACCTGTCGCTGGATCCCTATATGCGCGGTCGGATGAGCAGCGCGCCTTCTTATGCCGCGCCGGTCGAGATCGATCAGGTCATGGTGGGTGGCACCGTTGCCGAGGTCGTGACATCCAACGTCAAGGGATATGAAAAAGGCGATTGGGTCGTCGCATTCGGCGGTTGGCAGGACTACACGCTGTCGGATGGCACCGGTGTGATCAATATGGGCAAGACCCCGCAAAACCCGTCTTGGGCGCTTGGTGTTCTGGGCATGCCGGGCCTCACCGCTTGGGCGGGTCTCACACAGATCGGCCAGCCAAAAGAAGGCGAAACCCTGGTCGTCGCAGGCGCCAGCGGCCCGGTTGGCGCAACTGTTGGTCAGATCGGCAAGATCCTCGGTCTGCGCGTCGTCGGCATCGCGGGTGGGGCGGAAAAATGTCAGCACGTGGTCGAGACTTTGGGCTTTGATGCCTGCATCGACTACAAGGCCGACAGCTTTGCCGACGACCTTGCCAAGGCGGTT
This sequence comes from Phaeobacter gallaeciensis DSM 26640, assembly GCF_000511385.1. Lineage (NCBI taxonomy): Bacteria > Pseudomonadati > Pseudomonadota > Alphaproteobacteria > Rhodobacterales > Roseobacteraceae > Phaeobacter > Phaeobacter gallaeciensis. Next base: position 364,098 of record NC_023137.1, on the reverse strand, counting down.
CCAGATGGCATCGACATCTATTTCGAAAACGTCGGCGGCGCTGTCTTTGACGCGGTGATGCCGCTGCTGAACCCCTCTGCCCGCATCCCGCTCTGCGGTCTGATTTCCCAGTACAACGCCACTGCCCTGCCCGACGGCCCTGATCGGATGAACTACCTGATGGGCCAGCTGCTGCGTAAACGCATCACCATGCGCGGCTTTATCGTGTTCGACGATTTCGGCCATCTCTACCCGGAGTTTGCCAAGCAGATGACCGGCTGGGTGCAGGAGGGCAAAGTGAAATACCGCGAAGAAATGATCGAAGGCCTGGAACAAGCCCCCGCCGCATTTGTTGGTCTTTTGAGAGGCGAAGCGTTTGGCAAACGTGTCATCCACCTCGCCGACTGATCTGAACTTCAGAATATAAGGAGACCCGAGATGAAAATCCTGATGGTCCTCACCTCCCATGACAAACTGGGCGACACAGGCGAAAAAACCGGCTTCTGGCTGGAGGAATTCGCCGCGCCTTATTATGCGCTGAAAGATGCAGGCGCCGACATCACACTGGCCTCCCCCAAAGGGGGGCAACCCCCGCTTGATCCCAAAAGCGATGATGAAAGCGCCCAGACCGATGCCACCCGCCGGTTCAAGGAAGATACCGCCGCGCAGGACGCCTTGGACAACACCAAGGTTTTGGCAGAGGTCGAAGACGATGGCTTTGACGCGGTGTTCTATCCCGGCGGTCACGGCCCTCTCTGGGATCTGGCCGAGGATGCCGACAGCCGCCGCCTGATCGAGGCCTTCGCACACAGCGACCGTCCCGTCGGCGCTGTCTGCCACGCTCCGGCCGTGTTCCGCCACACCAAAGACGCCGATGGCGCGCCGCTGGTACAGGGCAAACGCGTGACCGGCTTCTCCAACAGCGAAGAAGACGGCGTCGGCCTCACCAACGTCGTACCCTTCCTGGTGGAAGACATGTTGGCTGAGAATGGCGCCACCTATGAGAAAGGCGACGACTGGGCCTCCTTTGCCATCACCGACAGCAAGCTGGTCACCGGCCAGAACCCTGCCTCATCAGAAGAGGCCGCCAAACAGCTGCTCGCCCTGCTCTGAGGCACACAGCCTGATTGTTAAATGAGAAAGGCCGCCCAGCAGTCATGCGGGCGGCCTTTTGCATCGGCATGTGATGTCGCGATCAGGTCGCTTCTTTCATGCTCTCTTCCAGATAGATCTCGCGCAAGCGCTTGGCGATCGGACCCGGCGTGCCATCGCCCAGCGCCACGCCGTCGATCTCAACCACCGGCATCACAAAGGCGGAGGCCGATGTGGTAAAGGCCTCATCCGCCTCTTTTGCCTCCTCAATGGTGAACAGGCGCTCTTCGATCTTCATCTGCGCCTCTTCTGCCATGCGCAAAACCGCCTTGCGGGTGATGCCGTGCAGAATGTCATTGGACAGCGGGCGGGTAACAATCACGCCATCCTTCACGAAGTAGGCGTTGTTAGAGGTCCCTTCGGTCACATGACCATCCTCGATCATCCAGGCATCATCGGCCCCCGCCTTCTTCGCCATCATCTTGCCCATGGAGGGGTAAAGCAGCTGCACGGTCTTAATGTCGCGACGGCCCCAGCGAATATCCTCGATCGAGATGATCTTAGCGCCCTTGCGCGATGCCGGGCTGTCCGCCAGACCGGGTTTGTTCTGGGTGAACAACACGATGGTGGGTTTGGTATCCGCCGAGGGGAAGACAAAATCACGGTCCCCATCAGAGCCACGGCTGACCTGCAGATAGACCAGCCCCTCGTCGATACCGTTCAGCTCTACCAGCTTGCGGTGAATCTCCAGCAGCTCTTCCTTGGTGCAAGGCTCGGCCATCTCCAGCTCATCCAGCGAGCGTTTCAGACGCACAGCGTGCCCTTCGAAATCAATCAGCTTTCCACCCAGGACCGAGGTTACCTCATAGACAGCGTCCGCCATCAGGAAACCACGATCAAAGATCGAGACCTTGGCCTCATCTTCCGGCAGGTAATCGCCATTCACATATACGGTACGGGTCATCTTGGTCTCCTTAACCCCACAAGGCCGCTTTTGGCGGGTGTACGCCAGCTGCATCAAAATTCAACGGTTCCGCACGGTCTTCGGCCAACAGAAGCGGCCCGTCAAGATCGGTGACCACCGCCCCCTGTGCAACCAGTGTCGCAGGCGCCATGGCAAGCGAGGATCCGACCATGCAGCCCACCATCACTTCAAAGCCGCGCGCCAGCGCCGCGTCGCGCAGTTTCAGCGCCTCCGTCAGACCACCGGTCTTGTCCAGCTTGATGTTAATGACGTCGTATTTCCCCTCAAGGGCTGCGAGGCTCTCGCGGTCATGGCAGCTCTCATCCGCACAGACCGGCACCGGGCGCTCCATCCCAAGAAGGGCAGCATCCTCCCCCGCAGGCAGCGGCTGTTCCACCAGCGCCACCCCCAGTCGCACCAGATGCGGGGCCAGATCAGCATAAACCTCGGCACTCCAGCCCTCGTTGGCATCGACAATGATACGAGCCTCCGGGGCACCGGCGCGTACGGCTTCCAAACGGGCCATGTCATCAGCAGTACCCAGTTTGATCTTCAGTAGTGGGCGATGGGCATTCTTGGCGGCCTGCGCCTGCATGTTTTCGGGGCTGTCCAGCGACAGCGTATAGGCGGTGATTTCTGGTTTTGGCTCCGGCAGTCCTGCCAGCTCCCACACGCGCTTACCCGCCTGTTTCGCTTCCAGATCCCACAGCGCGCAATCAACGGCATTGCGCGCGGCCCCTGCAGGCAAAAGCAATTGCAGCTCTTCGCGGCTGAAACGCTCTGGCAGACCTTCAATTTCAGCCGTCACACTCTCCAGCGTCTCACCATAACGCGCATAAGGCACACATTCACCACAGCCCGTCACGCCATCCTGTTCGATACGCACGGTCAGCACCTTGGCCTCGGTGCGTGATCCTCGGGAGATGGTAAAGACCTGCGCCAGCTTGAAAATATCGGGTGTCACGCTGATCTGCATATGTCTCTCCATAACTGCGGTTGTTTTCTTTGTCTAAAGAACCGGAAAAGGCCCAAAGGACACCCGCACGGCCGGGCACCCCAATGTCATCTTTCCAAAAATACTCCCGCCGGAGGCTTCGAACCGTTCGGCTCACCCCCGGCGGCAGCAGGGGTTAGATCACACAGCGTCCAGCGCGTCCACCAGACGACCCGCGCCATGGCGATAGGGATCCACCGCCGGCAGCCCCATGCGGGCCTCAACTTCTGCGAGATAGGATTTCGCGTCCTCCTCGCTCAAATGCTGTGTGTTGACCGAAATGCCCACGACCTTGCACTCAGGATTGGAGACCTGCGCCAGCGACAACGCGGTGTCACGCAGCTGCTCAAGGCTCGGCAGCTTATAACCCGGCAGACCCCGCATATGCTCACGGGTCGGCTCATGGCACAGGATCAGCGCATCCGGCTGCCCCCCATGCACCAGCGCCATGGTCACACCAGAATAAGACACATGGAACAACGAGCCCTGCCCCTCGATCAGATCCCAGTGATCATCGTCATTGTCCGGGGTCAGATACTCGATTGACCCTGCCATGAAATCCGCGATTACCGCATCCAGCGGCACGCCATGGCCGGTGATCAGAATACCGGTCTGGCCAGTGGCGCGGAAGGTCGACTTCATTCCGCGCTTCTGCATCTCGGCATCCATGGCCAGCGCAGTATACATCTTGCCCACGGAACAATCGGTGCCAACGGCCAGACAGCGTTTGCCGCTACGCTTCACACCATTTGCAATCGGATAGCCGACAGTGGGCACGCGGACATCATGCAAGGTTCCGCCATGGGTCTGGGCCGCCGCCACCAGATCACCCTCGTCCCGCAGCAGATTGTGCAGCCCGGACGCCAGATCATAACCCATCTCCAAGGCTGCAATAAGCACCTCTTTCCAAGCTGGAGAGATCACGCCGCCACGATTGGCCACACCAATCACCAACGTCTTGGCGCCCGCCGCCTTGGCCTCTGCCAGCGTCATATCGGTCAGCCCAAGATCCGCGCCACAGCCGGGCAGGCGGATCTGGCCCACGGCGTGGTCCGGGCGCCAGTCGCGAATACCGATGGCCACTTTGGCGGCCAGCATATCGGGCGCATCGCCCAGGAACAGCAGATATGGGGTCTCGATCATGGCGGGGCCTCCTCAGAAAAAGTCGAGTTCCGCGCGAGTGTAGGAGAGCGCGCCTGCGAGAGGATCCCGAATTCTGCGCAACATCTGAAAATTGACGCATGAATCTTCTAACCTTGGCGAAATAATCCGAAGATCCTCCCGGTTAGTGATCATATACGCCGGTTCCTTGCTTGCGCTGTGGTACAACTGGTCCCCCAGTGACTGTTTCTGCGCTCGCAATGCTGCGCCTGCACAAAATGCTTGCGGGTCGCACTGCAATTTAATACCAAAATGACAAACAATTACGACACATCATTACTCAGAGGTCGCTGATATGAGCTTTCGCATCCAACCCGCCGCCCCGGCCCGCCCGAACCGCTGTCAGCTGTTTGGCCCCGGCTCCAACACCAAACTCTTCCCAAAAATGGCAACCTCAGCAGCAGATGTGATCAACCTCGACCTGGAGGATTCGGTCGCCCCGTCGGATAAGGATGCAGCCCGTGCCAATGTGATCGAGGCCCTGAACACGGTAGACTGGGGCAGCAAATACATGTCTGTACGGATCAACGGGCTGGATACCCCCTATTGGTACCGCGATGTGGTCGATCTGCTGGAACAGGCAGGCGACCGGCTTGACCAGATCATGATCCCAAAAGTGGGCTGCGCCGAAGATGTCTATGCTGTTGACGCCTTAGTCACCGCGATTGAACGCGCCAAGGCCCGCCGCAAGCCGATATCCTTCGAGGTGATCATCGAATCGGCCGCCGGCATCGCCCATGTTGAGGCCATCGCCGCCGCCAGCCCGCGCCTGCAAGCGATGAGCCTCGGCGCGGCGGATTTTGCCGCCTCCATGGGCATGCAAACCACCGGCATCGGCGGCACCCAGGAAGACTACTACATGCTACGCGCTGGTGAAAAACACTGGTCGGATCCCTGGCACTGGGCGCAGGCCGCCATTGTCGCCGCCTGCCGTACCCATGGGGTCCTGCCGGTAGATGGACCCTTCGGCGATTTCTCCGATGACGAGGGCTACATCGCCCAGGCCAAACGCTCCGCCACGCTGGGCATGGTCGGAAAATGGGCCATCCACCCAAAACAAATCGCGCTGGCCAATCAGGTCTTCACCCCATCTGATGAAGCGGTCTCAGAGGCGCGCGAGATCCTCGCCGCCATGGAACAAGCCAAGGCCAACGGCGAAGGCGCCACGGTCTATAAGGGCCGTCTGGTCGATATCGCCTCCATCAAACAGGCCGAAGTGATCGTCGCCCAATCGGAGTTGATCGCCCAGAACGGCTAACGGTTTGTAAAACCGGGGGTGCGACAGTACCCCCGGTATGACATTGGCCGTCAAGGCAGAGACAAAGGCAGGCGAAGCACATGATCGATCTCACCCTGATCCACACCGCCGAGACCCATGTCGCCACCTTCGATGCGCTGGCGGGCAAAGCAAAGCTGCATCATATCGTCCGTCCCGACTGGCTGGAGCGGGCCCAAGACGGCGTCGACGACGCCCTTCGCCACGAAATCACCACCGAAATCCAGCGCCTGACCGGCCCCATCCTCTGCACCTGCACCACGTTGGGAGAGCTGGCCGAAAGTCTCGGCGCCACCCGGCTCGACTGGCCGATGATGCAGACCGCGGCGCAGATCGGCGGACCGGTGCTGATTGCATATTGTCTGGAAAGCACACGCGCACCCTCAACCGCCCTGTTAGAGCGCGCCTTCAGCGACCTCGGCACATCAGCAGAAATCCGCACCTTGCCGCTGACCGGCCTCTGGCCGCATTTCACCGCAGGCGATACCGATCTGTTCCATAAACAGATCGCCACCTGGGTCAGCACCAGCCTGGCCCTCGTGGCCGATACCTCCTGTGTGGTGCTGGCGCAGGCCTCCATGGCTAGCGCTGCCAATCTGATCGAAGCCGAGATCCCGGTGCTCGCATCCCCCGCCATCGCCATGCGAAGCCTCACAGGCGCAGACTGACGCCAGCCCCGTCACCTTTCTCTAAATACTCAATCTCCGACGCCCCGTCTCTCAGGCCCGCATGTCCTTGGGAGATCCCATCACCACATAGGTGGTGATCGAGGTCACATAGGGGGATGTTCCCAGAATATCAGTATGAAACTGCTTGTAGCTGGGCAAATCCGCGCATTCGACCCGCAGGAGATACTCGATGGTTCCGGTGATATTGTGGCACTCCACCACCTCGGGCGCCCGCCGCATGGCATGTTCGAATGCCTCCTGCGCCTCTTTGGTGTGCTCTCCCAGTCCCACCCCGATATAGGTGACAAAGCCAACACCCAGTGCCTGCCGGTCCAATACAGCCCGATATCCGGTAATCACCCCGCCGCGCTCCAGATCCTGCACCCGCCGCAGGCAGGCAGAAGGCGACAGCCCCACGCGATCCGCCAGCTCAAGATTGCTGATCCGCCCGTCGCGGCTCAGCTCCTGCAATATCCTGTCGTTTATATAATCCAGTTTCGCCATTTGTTGCAAAATATGACGCCCGTTTGCAGAGAACGCAATTTCATTCGCTCAAATACTCGCCACTTTCATCGCCATGACCTACGAACTCTTCTTCGCCCTCGCGGGCTTTGTCTTTGGCACGGTGTTCACCCCCGGACCCAACAACCTGATGCTGATGGCCTCCGGCGCCAACTTCGGCTTTCGCCGCTCCCTTCCGCATCTGACAGGCGTCGCGGTTGGCTTTCCTCTGATGATCCTGCCCGTTGGCCTTGGGGTGATGCAGCTGTTTGATGCCTTTCCCGCGCTCACCTGGATTATGACGGCACTTTCAGTTGCCTATATGCTGTGGCTCGCTTGGAAAGTCGCCAATGCGGCCCCGCCGCGCGATGGTGAGGCGCAGGGAACACCGCTTAGCTTCCTTCAGGCCTGCGCCTTCCAATGGGTCAACCCCAAGGCCTGGGCGATGGCCCTTGGCGCAATCACCCTTTATGCGGCCAGCCGCGATGTGACTGCCATTCTCTGGGTATCGGGCACCTATTTGCTGGTGGGCAGTTTCTCAGCGTCGACCTGGACATTGCTGGGCCAGCAACTGCGACGGCTGCTGACCCAACCCGCACAGTTGCGGGCCTTCAACTGGACCATGGCGGCTCTGCTTCTTGCGTCGCTGGCTGCGATCCTGCTGCAGCGCTGAGTGTCATTTCAGCGGCAGGCAGATCTCCGTCAGCAACTCCTCCGGTGCAACCTGATGCGGATCATTGAGATAGATCTCATAGCAGGGCGCATCGGCGGGCTCCTCGCCCGACTGTGGCAACCACGCGCCAAACAAATCACCATAGGCGGCATGGATGCCGGAATATGGCCCCTTATAGGTCATCACCGCAGTCTTGCCGCCGGGCAGAGCCACCGCCTCCATATCTTCGGGCAGGGTAACACCTTCAGCCGTGCTGGCCCCGGCATAGCTGCGCAGCTCGGCATCGGGGACTGTATCTGGACTGTCGAGGTAGACGCCGATCATCTGGCGCATCTGTGGCCAGAGATTGCGCGCGGTACATAGCGCTGAGAACGCCTCAAAGCTGCGCCCGATCTCGCTATAGGCCCCCTTGTGGGCCAATGCGGCCAGGGTGCGAGCGGGTTCAGTACGAATCGTGGTGGGATACATGGGGTCTCCTTGGGATATTAGATTGGGATTGGGCGGCAGAAGACGGCCCTTCCTGCGAAAGGCCGCGGGCGACGCTCCATAAGCCTCGGCAAAGACACGCGCAAAAGATCGCGCATTGGGATACCCTGCAGCCCGACCGATGCTCTCAATCGGGGCTGCGCCCTGCACCAGTGCCGTCGCGGCCAGATGCAACCGAATCCGACGCACCGCCTGTGCACAGGTTTCCCCGGTCAGGGCACGAAACACCCGGTGCCAGTGGAACCGCGACATCGCCGCAACATCCGCCAGTGCATCCAGCGACAGGTCCCCCTCGGGGTTGTCGTAGATATAGCCCAGCACCCGCAGAATGCGGTCCTCATAGGAGTTGCTCATGGAAAACGTCCCTCTTCTGCCCTGATTTGGATGCCACAGTAGCACTTCACAAATCTTGCTGAGTTGCATCCGTCGGCCCTTGAGGCCATATATCGGGCAAACCGCTCGAGTGAGACGACATGACCCAGTACATGGATTTTGAGAAACCGTTGGCCGAAATCGAAGGCAAAGCGGAAGAACTGCGCGCCCTGGCACGGGCAAATGAAGAGGCTGATCTGACCGATGAGGCCGCCGCCCTTGACGCGAAGGCGGCGCAATTGCTGATCGATCTCTATAAGGATCTGACACCCTGGCGCAAATGTCAGGTTGCTCGTCACCCTGAACGCCCGCATTGCCGTGACTACATCGATGCGCTGTTCACCGAATATACCCCGCTGGCCGGCGACCGGAACTTTGCCGATGATCTCGCCGTGATGGGCGGATTGGCCCGGTTCAACGATCAGCCCGTGATGGTGATCGGCCATGAGAAAGGCTCCAACACCAAGGCGCGCATCGCCCATAACTTCGGCATGGCCCGCCCCGAGGGGTACCGCAAGGCCATCCGCCTGATGGAAATGGCCGGCCGGTTTGGTCTGCCTGTTGTCACGCTCGTGGATACGGCAGGCGCCTACCCCGGCAAAGGCGCAGAAGAGCGCGGCCAGTCCGAGGCCATCGCCCGCTCCACTGAAATGTGCCTGAAAATCGGCGTGCCGCTGATCTCCATCATCATTGGGGAAGGCGGCTCTGGCGGTGCTGTGGCCTTTGCCACTGCCAACCGCGTGGCGATGCTGGAACATTCCGTCTACTCCGTGATCAGCCCCGAAGGTTGCGCGTCTATCCTCTGGAAAGATGCCGAGAAGATGCGCGAAGCCGCAGAGGCCCTGCGCCTCACCGCCCAGAACCTCAAGGAGCTGGCCGTGGTGGACAAGATCATCCCCGAACCGCTCGGTGGCGCCCACCGCAATGCCGAGGCCGCCTTTGAGGCGGTGCGCGGCGCGCTGTCCGACATGCTGGCAGAGCTGGACGGCAAGGACGCCGCCGCCCTGATCAAGGACCGCCGACAGAAGTTCCTGGATATCGGGTCGAAGGGGCTGGCGGCTTAAGGCCACCTGCAACGCTCTGATTTAAAACGAAACCCCGGCCTGTGCGCCGGGTTTTTTCTATGTGTGCTCGCATCGTGACGATCTGCTTACGGAACAATCCTGCGCTGCTGCGCATTTGACTGATAGATGCCCTTTCCTAGGGCCAGGAGCGCCACCATGTCAGACCGCCTAAAATCAGAGCTCGCAAACCGTACCCTGCCCTCGCAGCAAACCCGCAATGAGATTCTTGACCAGATCAACCCAGATGACTTCTCCTGGGCAATACCAATCATGCGTACCGGCTATGGTGGTCGGGCGCTGGTCTATCTCACGATTGCCGGTACCTCGCTGTGGTCGATCTGGCAGGGAGGCGATGCCAAAGGAACCACTGCGGCTTTGGAATGGTTGGATGGGGGATGGGGCACAATCGTTCTGCTTTTCATCATTCTTGGGCTGACGGCCTACGCAATTTGGCGTGTCGTCGACAGCATCTGGGATCTCGAAGCCTATGGCCTGGGTGTAAAGGGGCTTGTCGCCCGCACGGCTATGATCGTGACGGGCCTCGTTCATCTCGTCATGGCAGGCCTCGCCGTTGCGGTCCTCATCGATCACCAATCTGACAGCAACTCCCGCGGTGATAAGATCGCGCAACTTGCGTCGTCTTCGACTGGCACGATTATTTTTAGCGTGGTGGGCCTCCTGACTCTGAGTGCAGCCGTCTACTACCTTCACAAAGCATGGGACGAAGGCTACCGGACACACCTCAAAGCCAATCAGCTTACCCGACGCCTCAATACCTTGCTGAAAATCGGGGTCGCCGCAAACGGCGTGGTTATTGGCGTTATCGGAGCACTTATCATGAAGGCCGCCGTGTCGGCCTCCGCTGACAATCCAGACGGTATCGGTAGTGTCTTTGACTGGCTGCAGGCGCAGGTTTTTGGTCAGATCCTTGTCACGGCTCTCTGCCTCGGACTTTTGGGCTTTGCGCTGTTCTGCTGGATAAATGCACTGTATCGCGTTGTGCCCAAGGCCAGCTCTAGCGGCACAAAGACCCTCGGCGATGTACTCAGCGGCGACTGACGGCGCGACCTATCCCGCTAGCATCCGCAGCCCTTGTGTCACGTCTGAACGCACTGCCAATCGCAACCCCGGTTCATCCCCAGCCTTAAGTGCTGCAATGATCAACTTGTGATTCTGCGGCGGTTCGGTCCGCCGCAGCCGACCATAAAGCGCCCGCATGGTAGGCCCCAGTTGCAGCCAGACCGTCTCCGCCATCGCCAGCATCGCCGGGGCCTGCGCCCGCAGATACAGCGTACGGTGAAACTCCAGATTGGTACGGATATAGCCGACGGCATCCCGCTTGGAGATCATTTCGGCAACATTGCTGTTGATGCTCTGCAACCGGTCGATCAGCGCGATATGCGCGCGCGGCAGAGCCCGGCTGGCCAGCTCGACCTCGATCAGCGCCCGCAGGGCTGCCAGTTCCTCAATCCGCTCATTTGTCAGCTCCGGCGTCGATACCCGACCCGAAGACGACAGGAACAAGGCCCCTTCTGCCACCAACCGCCGCACCGATTCGCGGGCCGGCGTCATCGACACATCAAACTCACGACCAATCCCGCGGAGTGTCAGGGCCTCCCCCGGTGCTATCTCGCCGTGCATGATCCGGGTGCGTAATGCACGGTAGACCCGGTCGTGGGCAGAGCCGGTGGGCGGCTCAACAGTCGGGCGAATGGGGTTGGACACAGGATCAGACATAAAGATGTTGTGATCACAAATCCCGGTCAGGTCAACCAGCACTCTGCGCCAAACACAGGCCCTCTGCACCGATGCTTTAGAAACGGTAACGATGCAGCTGATTCCCCTCGCGACGCAGCCACTCTCGCGCGCCGTCATAGCTGCCGTATAATTGCCGGACAGTGGCCCAGAATGCTGGCGAATGATTCATCTCCGCCAAGTGGGCCACCTCATGCGCGGCAACATAGCGCAGCACGTCAGGCGGGGCCAGAATCAACCGCCATGAGTACATTAGCGCCCCTTCAGAGGAACAGGACCCCCAGCGTGAGCGCGTGTCGCGCAGACTGATACGGCTGTAGGGGCACCCCAGCGCGGCAGCGTAGTGATCAGAGGCCGCCGCCAGCCTGTCACGCGCAAGCTCCTGTAGATAGCGTTGAATCCGGCGCCCGGGCTTCGCCCCGCTGGCGCCCCCCGGCACCGTCACCTGATCCGGTTCCAACAGCACCCTGCGCCCGCGCCCGGCCATCACCTGCCGTGGTCGACCATCGATCGGCAGCACGCTGCCGTAATCCACATCAATGCACTCAGGATGCTTGGCCAGATGGTCGCGAATCCAGCTTTCCTTTTCCCGCGCGAAATCCAGCGCTTCGCGATCCGGGACCCGTGACGGCAGCGTCAGCGTCACCCGACCATCCAGCCCCGAGATGCGCAGACTGATCCGCCGCGCCCGCGCAGAGCGGCGCAGCGTCAGCGGAACCGGCGGGTCTCCAGGCAGGTGATGATCAGCCATGACGGCCTCCCCTTTTGGCAAAGGCTTTGACAGCACCCGGCGCATATGGCAAGGCACCTGAATCGTCGAACCGACTCAGCAGAAAATCAAGGGGATCCACATGCCCAATGAAGAATGGGGTGTAAAGCGCGTCTGCCCGACAACCGGCAAACGTTTTTACGACCTGAACAAGAACCCGATCGTCAGCCCCTACACCGGTGAGGTTGTCGAACTGAACAACGGCAAAAGCCGCATGATCGAGGCCGACGCCGAAGATGCGGCCAGCCGCAAGGCAAAAGAAAACACCGACGGTGATGACGCGGTGCTTGATGATGCAGATGATGTCGATCTGGATCTGGGCGACGACGTCCTGGACGACGATGATGACGAGGACAACGTCTCGCTCGACGAGATCGCCGACGTCGCTTCCGAAGACGACGAGTCCTAAGGTCACAAGACCCTTGGGGGAGGTGCTGCCGCCTCCCCCGGATACCGCAAGTAACCGCCGGAAAATCGGTGTTGAAAAAATCTCGGATGATGGTGCATTTTCCGCTTGCGGCACGCGCCAGCCTCCCTTAAATCACCGACACACACCGCGAGACGGAAACGAAACGCGGCGGTTTGGGGCCTTAGCTCAGCTGGGAGAGCGCCTGCATGGCATGCAGGAGGTCAGCGGTTCGATCCCGCTAGGCTCCACCAAACACCTCCTGAATTTCCAGCATATCAATAGTATCTCCCAAAGATGTTCAGTATTTCTGAAAGAGTCTTGTGATATAGGCGGCCTTTTGATGAGCCGTCAGGCTGCAGTTCCGGTTGCGCCCATACGGCGGAATCTGACCAAACGGCTCACCGCCTATTCCTCTCGTCCCAGAGAGCATGCAACGGACGTCCCATCCCATCGCACGACGCCTGCTGCAACGCTGCACAACGGGCAGCCTTGCCGATTTACGCTTTATTATCGCCAAACATCTAAGCTTCGTTTGATGTGTGTCCCCACCATCGACCATGCAGCGCGTGCTTATTGGTCAACACGACAGTTGTCTAAATCGGTTAAGGATTGATACCCGGCATGGCCCTTTCAAATTGGCTCGAAAATCTCCTCACAACGCTTACAGGTGGCAGGGGCGAGGACAAACTTGGCGGCACAACTGGTGATGACACTATGGATGCCGGCGAGGGGGACGACACTGTCGCAGGTGAGGAGGGAAGCGATCTTATCGACGGCGGTGAAGGCGACGATATCATCTATGGCGACATGGGGGACGGGTTTGATCAGGGAATGCAGGCCTCTCCGCTGACCCTGGATATCAACAATATGCATAGCGTGTCCCACGATGGTGGCACAGGCTCCGCAGGCAACTATGCGGTATTCAGCAACGTTGCCACCCTTGAGGACGGCACCAGCATTTCCGGAAAATTGATTCTGGTCGAAAAATCCAACGCCAATATGTCGGTGGAATTTGGCTATACGAATGGTGCAGAAATCCTGCTGGATGGGGATCGGCCCGGCGATCAGGCCAAATTTCGGCTGGAGTTCTTTGATCCTGATACCGGAGAGACTGTCTACCTCAACTCCACCGCGACCTTCAATGACATCGACGACAACAGTTATTACGGCGACGCAGAAGCAGTCATTATTGACGGCAGCAGCTTTACCTCTTTTGGCGTGTCATCGGATTCGTCGCTAACCACCAACGTCAACGGGGATGTCGTCAAAGCCACCGGATCAGAACTGAACGACTACACTGATCAGGATTCCTGGTTCTCCGCCTCGTTTGAGGACCGCTCCTCAATTGAATTCACCCTTCAAACCCGTGCAGGCTTGGCCGGGTTTACCCTGTCCGGTGACGTTCTGGATGATCCGGTTACCACCATTATCGAGCAAGGGGCCGATACGATCATGGCCGGTGTTGGCGATGACGTTCTCCATGGCCAGGGGGGCGACGATTCGCTGCTTGGCGAGGAAGGGGATGACCTGCTGGACGGCGGTGAAGGCGACGATGTCATGGAGGGGGGCACAGGTGCCGACACCTTGCTTGGAGGTGCCGGTGGCGACACGCTCTCTGGCGGCGACGGAGACGACTATATTGAGGGCGGTGAAGGCGACGACAAACTGTCCACCGGCATCGGCAATGATACCCTCCTTGGCGGTGAGGGGAATGACACGCTGAACAACTCCGCCGGTGATGACAGCCTGGTTGGCGGTGTCGGTGACGACAGCATCGTGGCAACTGATGGCTTTGACACGCTGGAAGGCGGCGATGGTAATGACACTATGTACGGCGGCAATGACGACGACCTGCTGCTTGGAGGCGCCGACAATGACCTCATGTATGGCGAGTCCGGTAACGACAGCTTAGATGGTGGCACCGGCGACGACGTGATGGATGGCGGTGTCGGGAACGATACGCTGATGGGTGGCCTCGGCGCCGATACCATCGCGGGCGGCGATGGTGACGACTACATCGACGGCGGCGACGGCGACGACAGCCTGACCACTGGGCTTGGCAATGACACGCTGATTGGTGGGGCCGGCAATGACACGCTGCGCAACTCAGCCGGTGACGACAGCCTGGTCGGCGGTACCGGCGACGACAGCATTGTCGCAACCGATGGCAATGACACGCTGGAAGGCGGCGATGGCGCCGACACCATGTACGGTGGCAATGACGACGACCTTCTGGTCGGCGGCGCCGGTGATGACAAGATGTATGGCGAAGCCGATGCTGACACCTTCCGGATGTCGGATGGTTTTGGCAATGACACCATTTCGGGCGGTGAAGCCGGAAACGATTCCGACCACATCGACCTGTCGAATGTCACCAACAGTGTCAACGTCACCTATTCCGGCTATGAGGCCGGTCAGATCACCGATGGCACCGACACGATCTCCTTCAGCGAGATTGAACAGCTGACCCTGACCGATCAGGCGGATGTGGTTGATGCCTCCGCCGACAACGCTGGGGTGGATATCGATGCCGGTGCTGGCGACGATACGATCACATTCGGCGAAGGCGACGATTCCATCACCGGCGGGGCCGGCGATGATGAACTGCTTCTGACGGAGGGCGGCGGTGTCGATACCGTCAGTGACTTCGATCTGAACGATGACGATGGCAACGGGTTTTACAATGACCAGCTGGATGTCTCTGACTTGGCCGGCGGCAGCGGGACTGATGGCGCAGTGCGCACCAGCGACGTCGCCGTCGCCGACGACGGGTTCGGCAATGCGCTCCTGACCTTCCCCGGCGGGGAGCAATTGGTGCTTCAGGGTGTCACGCCCGCGCAGATGAGCAGCCACAACCAGCTCTACGCCGCAGGCATTCCCTGCTTTACGCCTGACGTACGGCTCGCCACACGCCGGGGCGCCATTCCTGCCGGTCAGATCCGTGTCGGGGATCTGCTGCAAACCGCAGACAATGGATTTCAGCCGGTGATCTGGGTTGGCAAGCGCCACCTTAGCGCGGCCGAACTCATGCGGCGTCCACAGTTGCGCCCCTATTGCCTGCGCCCGGGCGGGGTGCTGTCACCGGACCGACCGATGCTGCTGTCCCCGCAACACCGCCTGATCGTCAACGACCGCTGCCTGATGCCGGAACAGCCGCGTGATGAAAGCTTTGTGTCCGCAAAACTCCTTGCCGAGATGGACGCGGACTTTGCAGAACAGGTAACACATCAGACTCCGGTCACCTATGTCCACCTGATGACGGAGCAGCACGAGGTCATTTTTGCAGAAGGCATCACGACGGAAACCTTCTGGCCCGGCCCGGAGGCGATCCGCGGCCTGTCGGTAGATGACCTGCGCGAGCTGCTGACACTATTCCCGGAGCTGGCAACAGTGCATGGGCTGTCAGGCGAATCTGGCCGCAGTCAGGTCCGCAAGACCTACGGCGATCTCGCCCGCCGATCCCTTAGACGCCGCGACATTACCGATCGACGTGCCGCGTAGCACCCCATTTGTCGCGCAATCCCCCTGCCGCTTGTGAGCATCCTTCTCACCAGCGGCAGGGCATACGCGTCAAGCCGCATCATAGCCCTGGCAAATTCAGACCGCCGCCCATACATCGCGCTAAGGCATTGACATCGCCAGAGGCTTGTACTTCGCGCACTTATTGAGACACCACTCTGGTCAGAGCACGGACGATCAACGGCCCTTCGTGACTGTTCCAGAATGCGCCAGTCCACATCCACCTCACGCTATCGCCTTTGAGCGCTCCTGATAGCTCCAGTACAGCGCGACCTGGCAAGCTATCGGACTAGATCTCCAGCCTGCGCAGGGAAAGCGCACCCTGCACCTTGGCCTGGTCCGACCAAAATGCGTCACCTTCGGACTGGGTGCGCCAGCGTTGGAACATAGATATATCCTGCCTGTCACTCCGGAAAACATCAACACGTAGACATCCCGGCGCGCGCCGCAAAGCGGTCGCCAGCGAAGCAGCCGCAACCTCCGACATTCCAGTTTCGACTCGCAAAACGGGCTGAGATCCAGGTCGAAGCGCGTCAGGCGCAGCCCCAACCGCTTCGCGCCATGCCAGCAGAAAAACGGGGATTGCGGCAACCACGCTACGCCGGGACAGGTGAAGTCGCGCCGCCATCATAGTACCAACCGGTCGTAGTAGGTGACCTTGGGCGGCCCTTCCATGAAGCCGAGAAGAGCCGCCATAACTCCATGCTCGTCAATGAAGGCGAGATACGTCTGATGGTGCTCACGGCTCAGCCACTCTTCGTGGAGAAGAAACGCCCGTGTTTGCGCATCATAGTAAAGCGTGACACTCAACGCCCCGTCGAAGCCGCGCACGTTCGGCAGGTTCTCTTCCAGAAACGCCGACAATGCGTTAAACGCCCCGTCCTTTACACGCATTTCAAGCGTGACCCAAATCGTCATGGATAGTCTCCCTCTTTCTGACAGGCACAGTGTCACTGCAGCCCACATGTAGAGATAGAAAACCAACTGCGAAAATCGGGTTTATTGGTCAGCTACACACGCAACATCAGGCCAGATGCAAGCGATGCTGCTTCGGCGTATGATCAAACTGGAACTTATAGGCTTTGATGAAGTGTGAGGTGTCGGAGAACCCAGCAGCAAGCGCGATATCTGCAATCGGCTCTTTCCCGTCGATCACCATGTCTCGGGCGTGGTCGAGCCGCGCACGGCGCAGCCAGACGCTTGGAACCTCCCCAAAGGCACGCTTGAAGTCACGCTGAAAGGTCGACACCGACCGTCCAGAAAGCCTCGCATAATCCGCAACCGACAAATCCGCGAGCGCATGCGCTCGCATAACCTGCTTGATATTGCGGCGGCCGCGCTCGGAGTTCTCGTGAGCCAGAAATCGCCACAACTGTCCCTCACGATCGTGCAGATCCAGAAGTAACAGCAGCTCGAACAGTTTCGACTTCACAAGTGCCGGGGAGGCCTGCAGGCCACTGTAGACCCGAGGCAGCGCACCGACATATTCGCGCAGCGACGGCGACCCTGCAAACAGGGCCGTCTTGCTGCGCGGTGCAGCTGTCACGCCATGCGAGGTAGCTGCGAGAAAGTCGGTGATCACCGCATCGTTGAAAAAGAATAAGACCGCCTCAAGCGGCCCCGTTTCACTTGAGAACTCAGACACCATGTGATGATGCCGTGGCACCAGTAGCGTGTCGCCCGATGCAACAACGGTCTCTTCTCCATCCGCGTCGAAAAAGGTTTCGCGCCCCCTCAGCACATATGCAAGACACGGCACATTGGAGAAAAACTCAGTTCCAAAAGCATCTTGATGCAGCAGCTTATGAAAGATCCCCGCCCGGCCACTGGTCATGATCGCCTCTGCCCCTGCAAAACTGTGAAGCCCATCGGGAAGCAACAGAACCTTATCCTCTAAGGCGGCGCAGGTCTTAACCCCGTGTCCACGGACCATCACACGTATCCTCCAAAGTTCTTCAAAACTTACAAGGACCTGGACGGCCCCTCAATTGGTCCCGGAGCGGCAAAACAGCGCAAATATCTGATCCGTCAATACACCGTCGCAAGGTTTCCAAAACAGGCGCCTTCGGTGTCTGGCCCTGAAATCAGCCATGATTATCCGCACGGACCTTCAGACCGATCACAACAGGAACCATCCCACGAATGCTTGTATCTCAAGAGCGGATAGGTCCTGCCGCGAACAGCTAACCTATACATCACGAACAAGGGAGGAAGTGGCGGACCGAGGAGGATTCGAACCCCCGACCCCTTGATTCGTAGTCAAGTACTCTATCCAGCTGAGCTATCGGTCCACTGCGGCGGGGTTTATGCGCAGCAGCGCGGGGGTGCAAGCCTAAAATGTCAGCTTGCCGCAGGTTTTCGTGATTTTGCGCATCCAACGTCGGTTACCGAGGGCAAACCCTCAGAGCGTCCCGTCGCCTTTGGGTAGACAGATGTCAAACACTGTGCCCTCCGGACCGGTTTCACGCAAAACCACCATGCCGCCATGACCGCGCGCCAGTTCATCAGCGATGGCAAGGCCCAGACCGGTGCCACCCTTGCGAATACCGCCCTGAAACGGGGTAAAGAGGTTTTCCCGCGCCTTTGGCGGCAGACCGGGACCGGTATCCGCAACCGAAATCCACCAGCTTTCGGCATCTTCGCGGGCAGAGAGGGTGATCTGCCCCTCCTGCCCTGTGGCCTCGATCGCCTGACGCGCGTTGCGCACAAGATTCATCACGATCCGAAACAGCTGTTCGGGATCGGCCCGCAGCATCAGATCCACAGGTACCTCATTCAGGAAACGGACCCGCCCCTCAGTGCCCCCCGCCAGACTCTCGCTTTCCAGAATGTCCTCTATCTGCCCATGCAGGGCGACGCGGCCAAAGGTCGGCGCCGGTTCCTCAGCCCGGCCAAACGCCAGCGTTCCCTCGCAAAGCGACACCGCGCGGGTGATTGAATTCACCAGCTTAGGCGCAAGGCGGCGCACCAACGGGTCTTCACTCATCTCGATACGATCGGTGAACAGCTGCGCCGAGGTCAGGATATTGCGCAGATCATGGCTCACCTTTGCCACCGCACCGCCCAGCTGTGCCAGCCGCTCGCGCTGCTTTAACGCCTGCGTCAGCTCGGTCTGCAACTGCATCAGCGCCTCTTCCGCCTCGCGCAATTCGCGGACCCCGGCGGTGGGATGGATAATGCCGCGGGCGTCCTCTGGCGCAGCGGCGTAACGTTGCATATAGCCGATGACGCCCTTGATCGGTTTCACCATAAACCGGCGCACTGCTGCAAACAGCAACACTGCGGTAAAGATGGAGATCACCGCAGACAACAGCAGAATGCGCACGCCATAGTCGATCATCGCATCACGCAGACCGTCTGTCTCAATCGTAATCTCAATCAGCAACCCGGCATCGCGCACCGGCGCGCCAATCACCCGGATGATCTGATTTTCCGGCGTCACCAGCCGCTGCATCGCATGGCCAATCAGCGCAAACGGGCTGCTCATCCGCAAATCATAGGTGCCCGAAATCGGGGCCGGAATCGGTGAAGACAGCACCAGCTGGCGCACCTCATCCCGTCGCAGCACCACGTTGAAGACGCCTGCGTTTTCCAACAGCTCCGCCTCCAATTCGGTCTCCAGCATGTCATCGGCCAGCAGCGCCAGCGAGGCAATCTGCGCCCGTTCCAGCCTGTCTGCCAGATAGTCGAGCCGAAACCGAGAGATGGAGGGCACAAAGATCAGGATCTCGGCCAACATCACGAAGACCGTGGTCAGGATCAGGAATCTGCCTGAAAGCGTGTTGAGCATTCAGCCCCTTCCGGCGTTACGGGAGCCAGCGCTGCACAAATTGCACCACTCGTTTCACCATTGGACTATCAAAAAGCCGTGGCGAGAAATAGGCCCCTGCGACGCGTTTATTCACCTCCGATATGGTGGGATAGGGCGCCACCATGCCCGCGACCTGGCTCATCTTCAGATTATTGGCGATGGCCATGGACCAAAGCGCCACCAGCTCCCCCGCCTGATGCCCCACGACGGAGGCGCCAACCGGGCGGCCCTTGACCACCATCACCTTGATCAGCCCCTTGCTTTTGCGCTCAGCCAGGGCGCGGTCGTTGTGGTGATAGTCAAACCGGGCCACCTCCAGCCGGTCGCCGTGTCGCGCACGCGCCTGCGCCTCCGTGAGACCAACTTGCGCCAGTTCTGGCGCGGTATAGGTCGCCCAGGGGATATGATGGGTTTTGGCCTTGGACGGCAGGCCAAACAGGATTGAGCGGATGATGATCCCGGCGTGATACCCCGCCACATGGGTGAACTGCATCCCGCCCGCCACATCACCAATGGCATAGACCCGGCGGTTGCTGCTGCGCAGGCTGTCGTCCACCACCACCCCTGCCCGGTTCGTCTCTACCCCGGCTGCTTCCAGATTCAATTTATCTATGTTGGCCTTCCGCCCAACCGCCATCAAAAGATGGCTGCCGTCGAACTGACGCCCATCCTTGGTGCGCACACGAATGCCCCCTGCCTCCGTAGAGGTGATCGTTTCGGCCTGCGCCCCCTCGGCGATCTCCACACCTTCGCCGCGTAACTGGTCCAGTACAATGGCCGCCAGCTCCGGGTCGTCCTTGCCCAGCGCCCGGTCGCCCTCAATCACGGTCACCTTGCTGCCCAGCCGGATATGGGCCTGCGCCATTTCCATACCGATGGGACCACCGCCGATGATCAGCAGATGCTCTGGCCGCTCGCGCAGCTCAAACAGCGTCTCATTGGTATAAAAGGGCACATCCCCCAGCCCATCGATGGGCGGCACAAGCGGAGAGGACCCCGTGGCGATCACAATCCGGCGGGCTGTGATCCGATGTTCCCCCGCCTCGACCACGCGATCATCGACAAACCGACCGTAGTCGCGAAGGACGCGCACGCCAAAGCCTTCAAACCGCTCCTGACTGTCCACCGGCGCGATGGTGGCGATCACGTCCTGCACATGATCCTTCGCCGCAGCGTAATCCACCGCCGGCACCTGATCCGCGACACCATAGGCATTGGCATGGGCCTGACCATAAGCAACCTTGGCAGCGGCAAGCAGCGCCTTAGAGGGCACGCAGCCATAGTTCAGGCAATCCCCGCCCATTTTATGACCTTCCAGCAGCACCACGTCGGCGCCCATCTGACTCGCCCCTGCCGCGACGGACAACCCGCCCGATCCGGCCCCGATCACCAGCAGATCGCAAGTTATCTCATGCATGTTCACTGTTCCTTTCCGGCGGCTGGTGGGCGGCGTTTCTTAAGCAGGATGGGCAGCGCCGCCAACACACACAGGCCAAGGATCGGCCCAATGACAAACGGCTCCCACAGGATCGACAGATCCGGCGTCTCGCCCCGGTCAAACACTGCACCAAGGCCGACACCAATCCAGGTGAAGACCACTGCGCCCGGAATGATACCGACGGCCGTCGTCCACAAGAAATTGACCAGCTTCACCCCGACCAGCGCAGGCAGCAGATTGGCGACAAAGAACGGCACCGCAGGCACCAGCCGCAACAGCAACAGCACCTCGATCTCATTTTCCCGCAACGCCCGTTTGAGGATCCGCACGCGCCCCTCGGCTGCCTCCAACCGGTGGGTCAGCATCGCACCAAGCCCCCAGCGCGCCGCCAGAAAGATACCAACAGCACCAACCGTAGCCGCCAGCACATTGAACACCGTGCCCGCCACCAGCCCGAACAGGAATCCCCCAGTGACCGAGGCCACCGCCGCACCGGGCAGCGAGAAGACGACAATCACCACATAGGCCAGCACGAACAGACCAACGAGGCCAAGGTAGTTGTCATCGCGAAACGCCATCAGCGTTACTCGGTTGTCGCGCAGCGTTTCAAACGTCAGATAATCGCCCAAGGTCATCGCGCCGACCACCGCAACCACCAGCACCAGCACCAGCGGCAGGAACCGGGTCAGCGCTGGTTTTTTCTCGCCCCTGCTGGCCGATTCGTCTGCGGCGGTCTGGGCCGGAGCGTTTTCTCCGATATCTGGCTGGTCGGACTGATTTGGCATCTTACGTAAATCCTGCTGTCTGGGGCCATGGCTGACCGGTCATACATTGTCCCGCAGCTGCGGTTGTTCGGCTTGGTCAACATAGGCCCTATGGGCTTTGTCTCTGGCTATCCGGTAAATAGGCCCTGCACGAGACCATGCGCCACCTCTTCACGTCCGCTTGATCAGCCCCTGTGAAAAAGTGAGCCAAACACCAATCTGCCCCCTGTCTGTTACAATTCTCTTCTGCTAAAGAGCCTCCAGCGTCCGGTTTTCATGGAAATGTTGCATTTCGCGCAGAAAACAACCGCGTTGGGGTTTGACTCGCAGGTCATTCCCTTCTAGAGACCGGGCTTCGAGATTGACCCCCGGGTGGCCGATTCCGCGCCGTCCCGATGTAAACAGTTGGAGACCGGAGCGATGAAACGCACCTATCAGCCTTCGAACCTGGTTCGCAAACGCCGCCACGGCTTCCGTGCGCGCATGGCCACCAAGGCAGGCCGCAAGATCCTGAACGCACGCCGCGCACGCGGTCGTAAGTCGCTGAGCGCGTAATCGCGCCCAGTTCTGTTCAAACAGACATGACACCGCCGGAGACCCCCAAGGATGGCTCAGCTGCCCACGGGACCAGGTCTCCGGCGGTGTCCGTTTCTGCGTCTGAAACACCTGCACGCAGCCTCCCCCAGCCGCAACCCGTTGTGATCGCCAAGCGTCGCGATTTTCTCGCGGCGGCGCGGGCACGGCGTCAGGGCACCAAGGGAATGATGGTTCAGGGCCGCAAACGCCGGAGCGATGAACCCGTCGGCGTTGGCATTCGCATGGGGTTTACCTGCTCTAAAAAGGTGGGCAATGCGGTGGCCCGCAACCGTGCCAAACGCCGCTTGCGCGAGGTGGCGCGGATGATTCTGCCAATCCACGGTCGCAGCGGTTGGGATTATGTGCTGATTGGCCGTGCCGGTGGAACTGCTGATCGCCCGTTTGAAGATCTGAAAAACGATCTGATCTACGCGTTGAAGAAAATTCACGGCAAGTAAGCACAACAGTCAATGCCCGCGCCTACCGGTGCGCCTTCCCCGCGCTGCCGCGACACCCTCACAGATTGCTATGGGACGCCATCGCGCCTATCTATGCGCCATGACCCTGCTCGCCCATCTCTTCGCTCTGCCTGTGCGCGCCTACCGGCTGCTATTCAGCCCCTGGGTCGGCTTTAACTGCCGATATCAGCCCACCTGCTCAGCCTATGCGCTAGAGGCGCTGGAGAAACACGGCGCAATCAAAGGCACTTGGCTCACCGCGCGCAGAATCGGGCGCTGCCACCCCCTTGGCGGGGATGGCTACGATCCGGTGCCCGGCTGTGATCCCGACCATGACCGGGCCAAACAGGACCCGGCTGCTGGCCGCAGGTAACCCGCTCAGAGCTTCTCAAAGAAAAGCGTGACTTCGCCCAGCGTGACACCATAGCGACTCATATATGCTTTGTTCAGCAACCTGCCGTCCTCCAGAAGCCACATCCAGTCATCGAATGTCACCCGCATGGTGTCGCCCCCGGGCACCGGCAGATCAATTGTGTAGCCCCAGTTGAAGGTGTCACCGCGTTCTTCGCCTTTGGCGATGCCCTGAACCCCATCGGCGCTGCCCTCCCAGGTATTCTCCCCGGTCTTGGTCAGCGACCAGATCCGCTGCTCAGTAGTGCCATCGGCGTAGCGGAAATTCTCCGCCAGCGTCAGTACACGGCCGTCCCATTCACCGGTAATATCTACCTTGAACCGGCGCCGCACAGTGCCAAACCGATCCGCGAACTGGCCATAGGCAACCGTCTTACCTTCAAAATACTCCTCCAGATTGAAGGTCTTATCACTCAGCTTCTCATCCGTCAGACTGGGCCGCCCGCAGGACGCCAGCGCCGCAACAGCTGCTGCCCCCGCGCCAAGAGCCGCCCAGCGGCCAAACCGAAACCGGCGTGGTGTTTCCGTCACAAATGCCATGTCGCACACCTCATCTTTGTCCTGTGTCTCTCGCTCTTGGCTACGCAGCGGCCCCGCTTTTGGATGACTTTGCCACCCGGCCTGCCCTTTCATCCTGGCGTTACGACACGCCTGCGGAGCCTTTTCTTCTTGGCAAAACGCCGATCGTCGGCTAGGGCGCGCCCATGCTTGATGATGATCTGGACGATATCCACCCGCTGTTCGCCGGCGCACCCTCGACGACGGAGTTCAAGAAGCTCCGCAAACGGATCGTTCGCTACGCGCGCGAGGCGATCGACCAATACGGTATGGTGGAACGGCGAGAGGATGGCAGCACGCCGAAATGGCTCGTCTGCCTCTCCGGTGGCAAGGACAGCTATACCCTGCTTGCGGTTCTCTATGAGTTGAAGTGGCGCGGGCTTTTGCCTGTGGATCTGCTCGCCTGCAATCTGGATCAGGGTCAACCCGGATTTCCGGCCACCGTGCTGCCCGAGTTTCTGGAAAAAATGGGCGTGCCCCATCGCATCGAATACCAGGACACCTATAGCATCGTCATGGATAAAGTCCCGCAGGGTCGGACGTTTTGCGCCCTCTGCTCGCGTCTGCGGCGCGGCAACCTGTATCGGATTGCCCGCGAGGAAGGCTGTTCCGCCGTGGTTCTTGGCCATCACCGCGACGATATTCTTGAGACCTTCTTTATGAACCTCTTCCACGGCGGCCGTCTGGCAACCATGCCGCCAAAGCTGGTCAATGAGGAGGGGGATCTGTTCGTGTTCCGCCCCCTCGCCCATGTCGCCGAGGTGGATTGCGAGAAATTCGCCAAGGCCCTGAATTATCCGATCATTCCCTGCGATCTCTGCGGCAGCCAGGATGGGCTACAGCGTCAGCAGGTGAAACAGATCCTCGATCAGTGGGAATCAAACAGCCCGGGACGCCGCCAGGTGATGTTCCGCGCCCTGATGAATGCCCGTCCATCGCACCTGCTGGACCCCAAACTGTTCGATTTTTCCGGGCTTATGCTGAAAAATCCCGATTTGGGAGCAGATTCAGATGAGATTCCCGATTTGCGTTAACTTGCCGGTCAGACCGCGACCCTAGTCTACAGCAGGCGCCATATGCCGTAGGTGAAAGGTCTACAGATGTCAAAAACGCTGTCGCAGACGCTGACACAGGTCAGAAAACGGATTGCCCCGGTGCTGCTCGGGCCACCCCTGCTTGCGTTTTTGCCGGCCTTGACACTGGCCACCTTCTGGCTGGGCGGCGAGGCGGCATTGCTGGCGGTGGCCCTCGGTCTGCCTCTGATCTTTGCGGCTTCAGGCGGGTTCGCCCATTTCCGTCGCCCAACCATGCCCCGCGACAGCCTCACCGGCATGATGATGCGTGATGGTTTCAATGAAATCGTCTCCGAAGTATATGACAGTGCAGCCGATGCCGGCCTGCGGTCCGCAGTTTTCATCGTCGAACTTGATGATTTCAAGGAACTGGCCCAACGCCACGGACAGGAGACTGCCGATCAGCTGGTCAACCGATGTGGCGACCGCATTATTTCCATTCTGCGCCCACAGGATTACGTCGCCCGCATCGGCGACTCGCGTTTTGCCATCTGCCTGACACCCGTTTTGCAAATGGATCTCGAACTGGCGATCCAGATGGCCGGTCGCCTGCAAGCCTCCATCGAAGAGCCGATTGCTGTGGATGGGGCCTCGCTCTACGTGTCATGCTCAATCGGCTTCTGCCTGCACAGCCGCACCCCCCGACCAAACGGCAACGACTGGATGGGCGCGGCATGCACCGCCCTGCTGGATGCCCAGAATAACGGCCCATCTGGTATTCGCGCCTTCTCTCCGGAGATGGATCAGCGCAGCAAGGCGCGCGGCGATATGCTGGATGAGGTGACTGAGGCGCTGGAGAATGGCCAGATCCAGGCCTGGTTCCAGCCACAGATCTGCACCGACACCGGCCGTGTCTCCGGGTTCGAGGCCCTGGCCCGCTGGGCCCATCCGGTCCGCGGCATGATCGCGCCGATGTCCTTCCTCCCGACATTGGAAAGCGCCGGCCTGATGGAACGACTGAGCGAAATCATGCTCTATAACGCGCTGACCGCACTGAAAGCCTGGGATGCCGCTGGCCTCAATGTGCCCTCTGTCGGCGTGAACTTTGCCACGGATGAGTTGCGCAACGCCAATCTGGTGGAACGGATCAGCTGGGAACTGGAGCGGTTTGGCCTCACACCGGATCGGCTCAGCATTGAGATCTTGGAAACTGTGATGACAGATCGCCCGGATGATATGATCGTGCGCAATATCGCCGCCCTTGGCGAATTGGGATGCGGCATTGATCTGGATGATTTTGGCACCGGCCATGCCTCTATCGCGGCAGTTCAGCGCTTCCGCGTCTCACGGATCAAGATTGACCGCTCTTTCGTAATGAAGGCGGACCGCGATCCCGAACAGCAAAAACTGATCGCCGCAATCCTGACCATGGCCGAACGGCTGGATTTGGCCACCCTCGCCGAAGGGGTGGAGACCGTCGGCGAACACGCGCTCCTGTCTCAGCTGGGCTGTGATCATGTGCAGGGTTTTGGCATTGGCCGCCCCATGCCGTTTGACCAGACACTCGACTGGATCGCCGCGCATGAGGCCAAGTTGCAAGAGGCGCCAACCATCGGGCGCCAGGGAAACTAACAAGGCAACGAGTCAGGACCACCGACCTGTACAGTCATTGCGCAAGGCACCCAGCCCCTGGGCACACAACCCGCAGCGCGCCCGCAGACCATGCCCAATATGACCAGTCGCAGATTGGCTACCTAGGCGGGCTGCCCGCCTAGGTAGCCAATCCCGTCGCCGGACCTTGTGCCTCCAGCCCCCGCTCCAACCAACGCCCTGTCATCCAGAGCCTGCTTATTCTGACGTTGGGCCTGATGAGGATCTGATGTGACCCTGCGCGGGGACCTCAGCCCAGCCCGCTCCCCTGTCCTGTCGCCCGCCTTTTCATTCGTCGTGAGGCGGCAATCCGGTATTTTACAGCAATGATGCAGAGAAATCCCCCTTCAACCGCGTCGTGAGACCGCCTTGGGGGCGATTCCGCTTGACCTTTGGGGGGCATCTCTGTTGAACCACACCCTGTCATTCCATACACGAGGTGGCAGTCCCCAATGGACGATCAGAACAAGAACCTTCTTCTCGCAACCGCGCTTAGCTTCCTGGTGATTCTGGGGTGGTATGTCTTTTTCCCACCGCCAGAGCCGAAACCCCAGCCGGACGCCGTTGTTGCAGAGACCACGCCTGCGGGCGACGTCGTGACCGCGCCAGCCGCCACCAGCCCGGCAGCTGGCAGCGAAGGCGCCGCTGTCACCGCCGAGGCTGAGGCCGCCGCCGATGCACCGCGCCTCACCATCGACACGCCCCGCGTCTCCGGCACCATCTCCCTACTGGGCGGGCGTCTTGATGACCTGTCGCTCAAGGACTACCGCGTCTCGCTGGAAGAGGATGCCGCCATCGTCAAGATGCTGTCCCCCGCCGGTGATCCGAACGCCTATTACGCGCTCTATGGCTGGGCGCCGGGTGCTGGCCTTGGCCCTGATGATGTGCCCGGTGCCAACACCCTGTGGCAGGCCGAAGGCGATGCGACCCTGACGCCAGACAGCCCGGTCACCCTGACCTGGAACAATGGCAAAGGGCTCACCTTCAACCGCACCATCGCGGTCGATCAGGATTACCTCTTCACCATCACGCAGTCGGTCACCAACGCCTCCGGCAGCACCGTCGCGCTGGCACCCTACGGTACGCTGGCCCGCCATGGTGAGCCGCAGGATCTGAAGAACTTCTTCATCCTGCATGAGGGCGTTATCGGCATGGCGGACGGCACCCTCGCCGAAATCGACTATGATGACATGACCGATTTCGAGGTGGACGCCCGCAGTGGTGCCCGCGCCGAGGTGACACAGGTCGAAACCAATGGCTGGATCGGTTTCACCGACCACTACTGGATGTCAACCCTGGTACCGGAGCCGGGTCAGGCCTTCCGCTCCATCGCCAAATTCGATGAGCGTCGCGAGATCTATCAGACCGATATCGTGCTGCCGACCGTCACCGTCGCCAATGGTGAGACCTCCGAGGCAACCACCATGCTGTTTGCCGGCGCCAAGGAATGGGCCACCATTCGCGGTTACCAGAAAGACGGTATCGAAGGCTTCCTCGACAGCATCGACTGGGGCTGGTTCTTCTTCCTGACCAAGCCGATCTTTGCGGTTCTGCACTGGCTGAACGGCTTTATCGGCAACATGGGCTGGGCGATCATCGGCCTCACCGTGTTGATCAAGCTTCTGGTCTTCCCGCTGGCGTATAAATCCTACGCCTCCATGGCGAAGATGAAAGAACTCCAGCCGCGGATGGAGGAAATCAAGGAAAAAGCGGGCGACGACCGTCAGAAGCTCCAGCAGGAGATGATGGCGCTCTACAAGAAGGAAAAGGTCAACCCGGCCGCAGGCTGTCTGCCGATCCTGATCCAGATCCCGATCTTCTTCTCGCTCTACAAGGTGATTTTCGTCACGCTGGAGCTGCGCCACGCGCCGTTCTTTGGTCCGTTCCAGGATCTGAGCGCGCCGGATCCGACCTCGATCATGAACCTCTTCGGCCTGCTGCCCTTTGCTGCCCCGGTCGAAGGCACGCTGATGGCGACGATCTTCATCGGGATTCTGCCGATCCTCCTGGGTATCTCCATGTGGTTGCAGCAGAAACTGAATCCGGCTCCCACTGATCCGACCCAGCAGATGATCTTTGCCTGGATGCCTTGGGTCTTCATGTTCATGCTGGGCGGGTTTGCCTCCGGTCTGGTGGTTTACTGGATTGCCAACAATACCATCACCTTCACGCAGCAGTATTTGATCATGCGCAGCCACGGCTACAAACCCGATGTGTTCGGCAATATCAAATCCGGCTTCAAGAAGACGCCAAAGGCGGAGAAAAAATGAGCGAAGGCATAATAACTCATATCTGGCGGCACCCGATCAAATCACATGGTCGGGAGCCGCTTGAGAGCGCCTCTTTGGTCGCCGGGCAGTGTCTGCCCGGCGATCGCGTTTGGGCGGTAGCGCATGAGGCGTCCAAGGCCGACGGCAGCGCCTGGGTACCCTGCGCCAACTTCAGCCGTGTGGCCAAGGCCCCGCAGCTAATGGCGGTAGAAGCACGCTATGACGAAGAACAGGGTGAGGTCACACTGACCCATCCTACGCAGGATGCGCTGACCTTCACCCCTGATAGCGCGGCTGACCTGCCCCGGTTTCTCGACTGGGTACGCCCCCTGATGCCGGAGGATCGCGCCGCCTCCGCGCGCATTCTGCGGGTGCCGGGGCGTGGCATGACCGATAGCGATTTCCCGTCGATCAGCCTGTGCAACTGGGCGTCTCACCGCGCAGTCGAAGCGGCCATCGGCCACCCGCTGTCGCCGCAGCGCTGGCGCGGCAATATCTGGTTTGACACAGGCACCGCCTGGGAAGAAAACAACTGGATCGGGCGCGATGTACAGATTGGTGAGGCAGTGCTGACCATCCGCGAACGCACCGTCCGATGCCTTGCCACCACAACCAACCCCGAGACCGGCGAACGTGACGCGGATACGCTGAAGGCGTTGCGCGAAACGTGGGGCCACCAGGACTTTGCTGTCTATGCAGAGGTCATCAAAGACGGCGCGATCCGCGTCGGCGATAGCGTAAAGGTGCTCTGATGCAGATGCCGTTTCCCCTGGCCGAGACGCCAGATGACATCATGACCGAAAAAGGCCGCAAGCTGTTTGCCGGGCAATCGGAATTTGTCAAAGGCGTTGTCGCCATGTCCGGCCTGCCCCCTGCCGACCGGATCGAGGTCTGCTTTGCCGGCCGCTCCAATGTGGGCAAATCCAGCCTGATCAACGCCCTCACCGGCACCAAAGGTCTGGCCCGCGCCTCCAACACGCCGGGGCGCACGCAGGAAATCAACTATTTCACCCAAGGCCCGGAGCTCTATCTGGTCGACCTGCCCGGCTATGGCTATGCCAATGCACCCCTGCCTGTGGTGGAGAAATGGCAGCGCCTGTTGAAACAATATCTCTCCGGCCGCCAGACCCTGCGCCGCGCCTTCGTGCTGATCGACAGCCGCCATGGCATCAAGAAGGTCGATGATGAGATCATGACCCGCCTCGACAGTTCTGCCGTGACCTTCCAATGCGTGATGACCAAGGCGGATAAGGTCAAGGACAAGGACCGCGCCGCGGTGATGGAACAGGTGCGCAGCGCCCTGTCCAAACACCCCGCCGCCTATCCGGAGATCGTGCTGACCTCCTCGGAAAAGGGTGACGGCATCGCCACCCTGCGGTCCATCATCGCCGGGCTGGAATGACGCCAGCTCGCCTTCAGTGACATGACAAACGCCCCCGTGATCCGCTGATCCGGGGGCGTTTTGTCTCTAACCCGCAAGGTAGAGCCGCACTCAGACGTGTTGGGCACCGTTCACTTCGATCTCCGCGCCTGAGATATAAGAGCTTTGGTCCGAACACAGATAGTAAATCGCCGCTGCCACCTCTTCCGGCTGGCCGAGACGTTGCAACGGCAGTTTCTCGACAATCTTGTCAGTGCCCGGCGATAGAATCGCGGTCTCCACCTCCCCCGGCGCAATCGCATTCACACGAACCCCCAGCGGGCCGAAATCATGCGCCATCTCGCGGGTCAGCGCGGCCAGCGCCGCTTTCGATGTGGCATAGGCGGCCCCGGCAAAGGGATGCACCCGGCTGCCCGCAATCGACGTCACATTGACAACCGATCCCTTGGCCGCCGCCAGCTCGTCCTTCAATCCGCGCGCCAGCACCACGGAAGCAAAGAAATTCACGTGGAACACCTTGCCCCAGGTCATCAGGTCGGTGTCCAGCGTGTTGAGCCTCTCGCCCTCTGGCCCCTTTGGCGACACGCCGGCATTGTTGACCAGTGCATCCAGCTGCCCGTCCAGCAGCTCCTGTATCTCCCCCACCTTGTTGATGGTGTCTGTCGGATCGGAGAGGTCCACCTGCACATGGTTTTCCTGCCCTCCCCCCCAGGGACATTCGGCAGGAAAGGGCTGGCGTGAACAGGTGATCACCCGCCAGCCTTCGGCATTGAACCGCTGCACGGTCGCGTGACCAATGCCCCGGCTTGCACCGGTCAACAACAGGGTCTTCTTGCGCATGTTACCATCCTTGGCCCAAAGCCACTCCCTAGGTTCCGTCTGCCAGTCAGACAATCGGCGCCGCATCATCGGCACGTTGAGGCGAACCTAGCACCCCAACGGGCAACTGCAATGGGGCGAATACTCCGACCGATGCTTGGCACAGCGGACAGAACCGCGTAACACAAGGCCCAAGCCTGCGCCGTCTGCGACGGTCAGTTCCAGGGATTGCAATGATGAAGAAACAAGACATGAACCGCGATTGGATTGCCACAGCCGAGACCCTCTCAAGCGCCCTGCCTTATCTGCAGCGCTATGATGGTGCCATCGTCGTGATCAAGCTGGGCGGCCACGCCATGGGCAGCGACGAGGCGATGGACACCTTTGCCCGCGACATCGTCCTGATGCGCCAGGTCGGCGTGAACCCGGTTATCGTTCATGGCGGCGGCCCGATGATCAATGCCATGCTGGAAAAACTGCAGATCAAGTCAGATTTCGTGAACGGCAAGCGGGTCACTGATGCTGCCACGATGGATGTGGTTGAAATGGTGCTGTCCGGCATGGTGAACAAGCGCATCGTGCAGGCGATCAACCGTCAGGGTGGCGCCGGTGTCGGCCTTTCGGGCAAGGATGCAAATCTCATCACCTGTACCCAGGCGGATCCTGAGCTCGGCTTTGTCGGGACCCCATCGCAGATGGACCCCTCCGTGCTGCACCACCTGTTTGAACAGGACATGATCCCGGTCATTGCCCCCATTGGCGCAGGCCCCGATGGTGAGACCTTCAACATCAATGGTGACACCGCCGCCGGGGCTATTGCCTCCGCGTTGAAGGCCGACCGGCTGCTGCTGCTCACCGATGTTTCGGGTGTCAAGAACGGCGCAGGTGAGGTTGTGACCGAGTTGAAAGCCGCCGACGTCGAAGCGATGACCCGCGATGGTGTGATCATCGGCGGCATGATCCCGAAGACGGAAAC
This sequence comes from Phaeobacter gallaeciensis DSM 26640, assembly GCF_000511385.1. Taxonomy (NCBI): domain Bacteria; kingdom Pseudomonadati; phylum Pseudomonadota; class Alphaproteobacteria; order Rhodobacterales; family Roseobacteraceae; genus Phaeobacter; species Phaeobacter gallaeciensis. Next base: position 332,291 of record NC_023137.1, on the reverse strand, counting down.
CGCCCTCTCTGCGGTGCGCAGCGGTGTGCGGGCCTGTACCATCGTCGATGGACGGGTGCCGAATGCGGTGTTGCTGGAGCTGTTCACCGACCACGGGGCCGGGTCGATGATCCGACCCTGAGCCTAGCTTGAGCGCATCAGCGCTCTTTGCGACGAATTGACGACGGTGAAATCCCCTTAGGGAAACTGGCCAAATTGCGCTAGACTGTGGCTATGACCAGCCCCCCCGACACGGACAGGACCGTTGCCTTAGATACTGCAACGGCCCCAGTCGCTGACCCTGTTGAGACAACCTCAAGCTATATCCGGCTGCAAAACGCTGCCGAAAAGCTTGGGTTGGATATCTACGGCAGCCTTCATCCCTCGCACGCAGAGATGTCCCGGTTCCCGGGCGCTTCCTGGCCCGTGGATGCCGCCCCCAGCACCCAACATGGCACGTTGATCCTGCTGGGCACGGCGCCGTCCTTCTGGACACACTTCGGCGGCAGCCCAGAGGCGCAGGACGGCGCTACCGACCCGGTTGACCGCTGGTCGCGCCGCGTCATCACCGCATTGGCAGCGGCGTGGCAGGCCACCCCGGCCTTCCCCTTCACAGGCCCGCCCTATGCGCCTTTTGTGGACTGGGCGCTGGCAACGGGTCGATGTTTCACATCCCCGTCGCAAATGCTGGTGCATGATCGCTACGGTATGATGATTTCCTTTCGCGGCGCGCTTTATTTCACCACTCCTTTTGACCTGCCACCACCACCACGAGCCGAGGCCCCCTGCCTCACCTGCGATACCCGCCCCTGCGTAACCACCTGCCCGGTGGCCGCCCTGAACGATGGTGGCCCCTATGATCTGGAAGCCTGCCATGACCATCTGGACAGCCCAGAAGGCACGTCCTGCCTGTCCGCTGGCTGTCTCGCCCGCCGCGCCTGCCCGCTGAGCGCAGGCGCTGACCGTCTCCCGGCGCAAACCGCCCATCACATGAGGTATTTTCACATAAAATGACCTGCACGCTGATCCTGACCCGCCACGCCAAATCCGCCTGGGATACCTCCGCCCCCAGTGACCACGCCCGCCCGCTGAACAACCGTGGCCGCCATTCCGCCGCGGCCGTTGGCACCTGGTTGCGCGAAATCGGGATGATCCCGGATCAGGTGATCTCCTCCTCTGCGCAGCGCACCCGCGAGACCTGTGATCTGATGGAGCTTGGTGCGCCTGCGGTCTTTATCGAACGGCTTTATCACGCCAGCGCCGAGATCCTGTTTCAGGTACTGCGTGAGGCCGAACACAAGCAGGTGCTGATTCTGGGCCATAACCCCGGGCTGGCTGCATTTGCACATTCCATTGTCCGTCACCCGCCGGATCATTCCCGATTTGACGACTTCCCCACGGGCGCCACGCTGATCGCCCGCTTCGATATCGATAGCTGGGCCGATCTGACGTGGAGCAGCGGCAAGGTCGCGGAATTCACTGTCCCGCGTGAGTTGCTGGGCGCCTGACGGACGGCTCGCCAGCCCACACCTTCAAAGTGCCACCGCCGGGATCGCCCGCCCGTCGCAGCTGCGTCACCATGCAACCACTCCCATTGGGCGTGACGCCGCATCTGTGGCATCCTGTCGCTCCCACGCGGGAACCCATACGCCCCCTCTCGCAGATATCCCCTACCATCCGTCGGACTTGAGACCACGCAAATGGAGCCTCCCTGATATGAACCGCCGATCCTTTCTGCTCACCGCCACCGCTACGCTGCCCGTCGCCACAGGCGCATGGGCCGTCACAGACGCCACCCCGGTGATTGAGGTGATGAAATCTCCCAGCTGTGGCTGCTGCACCGGATGGGTGAACCACCTCATCACCTCAGGCTTCCAGACAGAGGTCCGGAATGTCAGCGATGATCAGCTCTGGCATATGAAGTCCCGGCTCGGCATCACCGATGCGCTGGCCTCCTGCCACACTGCAATGATCGCGGGCTATGTGATCGAAGGTCATGTGCCAGCACAAGATATCACCCGTCTTCTCGCAGAACGCCGGGGTGCCCACGGCCTCAGCGTGCCCGGCATGCCAATCGGTTCTCCTGGCATGGAGATGGGCGACAACATCGCGCCCTTCGCCACGCTGCTGATCCGGGAAGATGGCACCAGCGAGATTTTTGCGCACCACGGCTAACCTCTGCGCAACCGCGCCCTGTCATCTTTCCAGAAATACTCCGGGGGTCAGGGGGCAGCGCCCCCTGCCGGTGCTCCCCGACACTGCCCCTCGCCAGGGTCACAAACCAAAAAAGGCCGGGCAGATGCCCGGCCTTTTCAGTATCATAGCAGACAGACCTCAGTGGCCGAGGATCTGGCTCAGGAACAGCTTGGTACGCTCGCTCTGCGGATTGTTGAAGAACTCTTCCGGCTCATTCTGCTCCACGATCTGACCCGCGTCCATAAAGATCACGCGGTTCGCCACCTGACGGGCAAAGCCCATCTCATGCGTCACACAGAGCATGGTCATACCCTCTTCCGCGAGCTCGATCATGGTGTCGAGCACCTCTTTGATCATCTCAGGGTCCAGTGCCGATGTCGGCTCATCAAACAGCATGATCCGCGGCATCATGCACAGCGAGCGGGCAATCGCCACACGCTGCTGCTGACCACCGGAGAGCATGCCGGGATATTTATGCGCCTGGTCGGGGATCTTCACCTTCTCCAAGAAGTGCATTGCCCGCTCTTCGGCTTCTTTCTTGGGCGTCTTGCGCACCCAGATCGGCGCCAGCGTGCAGTTCTCCAAGATCGTCAGATGCGGGAAAAGGTTGAAGTGCTGGAACACCATGCCAACCTCGGACCGGATCTTGTCGATGTTCTTGAGGTCGTTGGACAGCTCCGTGCCATCCACCACGATCTTGCCCTGCTGGTGTTCTTCCAGCGCGTTCAGGCAGCGGATCAGGGTGGATTTGCCGGAGCCCGACGGCCCCGCGATAACAATCCGCTCGCCCTGATTGACGGTCAGATTGATGTCGCGCAGCACATGGAATGAGCCATACCACTTATTCATATTGTTGATTTCGATAGCAACCTCGTCGCTCACCTGCATTTTGGAGCGGTCGATGGCGCGGTCGGACATAAGTTCAGACATATGTTGAACTCCTTAGTGGTGATCGGTGGCGAGACGACGCTCAAGCCACTGTGAGTATTGAGAGATGCCGTAGCAGACGATGAAGAACAGGAAGGCGGCAAAGCCGAGGAGTTCCCAATAAACGCCGTTCCACTCAGTGGAGGCGAGAATCGGGCCACGGATCATGCCCACCAGGTCGAACATCGAAATGACCGACACCAGCGTGGTATCCTTGAACAGGCCAACGGCCACATTCACGATACCGGGGATCGAGATCTTAAGGGCCTGCGGCAGGATAATCAGGCGCATCGCCTGCGGATAATCCAGCCCCAGACTGTCTGCTGCTTCATACTGCCCCTTGGGCAGCGCGGCCAAACCGCCCCGGATCACTTCGGCGATATACGCCGCAGAGAACAGGGTGATCATGATGACCACACGCAGGAACAGGTCCACGGTGGCATCTGGCGGGAAGAAGTAGGACAGCATCACCGATGCCACGAACAGCAGGGTGATCAGCGGCACGCCACGCACGAATTCAATGAAGACGACGCAGATCCACTTGATCAGCGGCATGTTGGACTGACGCCCCAGTGCCAGCGCGATACCCAGCGGCACCGACAGCGACACACAGGTTACACCCAGCATCATGTTCAGCATGAAGCCGCCCAAATCCCGTGAGGGCACAGCCGACAGCATTGCGTTGTCAGACGCCCCTTCCGGGATCAGCAGCCCACCGATATTCCAGACAAAAATCGCCGCAACAATCGCTCCGAAGAACCCCAGAGCAAAGCTGCCCTTGCCGAATCTCTGAAACACGAACCCGGCAGCAACAAAACCAAGCAGCGCAACGATGGGCACCAGAATGGAGCCACCCCAGATCAGCCAGAAGGCCAGAAACGGATAGATCGCAGTGAAAGCCAAGAGCTTGCGCGGCAGATCAAAGAACAGCACCGGTGCCAATGCGACCAACAACAGCACCAATGCCAGATTGGGGCGCCAATATTCCGTCCCCGGATATTTGAAGCCATAGAGCAGCTGGTTCCAACGCTCAGTCAGGACCGAGAAACAGGCGCCAACCTTACCGTCCAGAACCTCACGGCATTCCGCGAGAGAGTTGGTGGTCCAGACACCGTTCAGCAACCACGGCAGGGTGCTGCTCAGCAGAGCATAAATCAGCGCCAGCGCAGCCAAGGTCAGGATCGAATTGGGGATGCTGGAGAACAGATTCTCGCGCATCCATTTATAGACCCCGGTCTCGCGGCCCGGCGGCGGCGCCGGTGGGATCTGGGTTTCGCGGACAAAGGCGACAGTTTGTGCGTGTGTATCGCTCATGTCTCAGCGCTCCTTCAGTTTCACAGATGCGTTGTAGACGTTCATCACCATGGAGATGAGCAGCGACGCGGTGAGATAGAACAACATCAGCAGCAGCACGCATTCGATGGCGCGGCCGGTCTGGTTCAGCGTAATGCCGCCCAGGGTCGCGGTGATGTCGGCATAGCCCACAGCAATCGCCAGCGAGGAGTTCTTGGTGATGTTGAGGAAGTTGGAGATCAGCGGCGGAATGATGACGCGCAGCGCCTGCGGCAGCACCACGAGGTTCATGATCCGGCCCGGACGCAGACCCAGTGCTGCGGCAGCTTCGGTCTGACCCTTATTGATGGCCTGAATACCCGCACGCACGTTTTCCGCGATGAAGGCACCGGTGTAGATCGACAAGGCAAACCACAGGGCAATCAGCGGACCACCGATTTTAATACCGCCTTTGAAGTTGAAGCCTTTCAGCTCAGGCACTTCCCAGGACAGACCCATGACAAACAGGACCAGCGCCAGCGGCACCAACCAGACGCCCAGGGCAATCAGCTTGGTGTTGGGACGCACGCCAGTCTTTTCCTGCGTCTTGGTCGCGTTGGCCTCAACCCTGCGCATCACAAGGAAGGACCCGACCAACACTGCGATGATCACCAGCCAGTTCATCGCACCCGAGGCGAAGAAACCGCTCTCGAACCAGGGCATCGGGATGTAAACACCCCGGTTGGTGAAGGCGAAGAGGTCAAACAGCATGCTCGACGTGGCGTTGTCACCCCGGAATTCCCGAGGCCCCGGCATCACGGCGGTCATGATGGTGAAAATGATGATGATCCAGATCAGAACCGGAATATTGCGGAAAATTTCCACATAAACGGCCATCAGTTTGGAGACGAGCCAGTTGTTCGACAGGCGCAGAACACCCGCAATCACACCAAAGATGGTGGCAGTGATACAGGCAAGAACGGCCACCAGCAGCGTGTTCAGAACACCAACAACCGCCGCACGCGCGTGGCTGGACTGGCTGTCATATTCGATCAGACGCTGGTTGATATCGTAACCGGATGGATCCCCAAGGAACCCGTATGAAATATTCAGACCCGCGGCCCGCAGGTTCTGAATAAGGTTGTTCCCCAGATACCAGATGGCCAAGGCCAGAACCAGTGCAGCAATCGCCTGGAAGGTCAACGAACGATAGCGGGTATCGTTGACCAACATGGACAGCTGAAACTGTGCCTTTGGAGGGTCAGTGAGAGTTGACATGAATGTGTGATCCCCGTGGCTTATAGGTCAACTGCTCGGCGGGGTTGGTTCCCTGCTCGCGTCAGACCTCAAGCGTTTTTGTTAGGATAGGTCGGTAGGAAAAAAGGGCGCAGGTTGGTCCTGCGCCCTTTCCTCAGTCGTTCTTAGCGGAAGGGCGGTGCGTAGAGCAGGCCGCCTTCGGTCCACTGTGCGTTCAGACCGCGTGCCAGACCAATCGGAGTGTCTTCGCCGATGTTTTTCGCAAAGACTTCACCGTAGTTGCCGCCAGCGCCGATGGCGTTTTTCGCCCAGTCAGCCGACAGACCCAGCATCTCGCCCAGGGTACCTTCGGTGCCCAGCAGACGGTTGATTTCCGGGTTCTCGGTACCTGCAGCCATCTCGCCGATGTTGGCGGAGGTCACGCCCAGCTCTTCAGCTGCAACCAGTGCGTTCAGGCTCCAGCGGACAACGTCGCCCCACTCGTGGTCGCCGTGACGAACCAGCGGGCCGAGCGGCTCTTTGGAGATGATTTCGGGCAGCAGAGCATGCGCCGAAGGATCATCGAAGGTCGCGCGGGTAGCGGCCAGACCAGAGGCGTCAGTGGTGTAAACGTCACAGGCGCCAGCCAGATACTGCTGCTGTGCTTCAGCGTTGGTTTCGATCGGAACCGGCTCATAGCTGATGTTGTTGGAGCGGAAGAAGTCCGCCAGGTTCAGCTCGGTTGTGGTACCGGTCTGGATACAGACGGTCGCGCCGTCCAGTTCCTTCGCGGAGGACACGCCCAGTTCCTTGGGAACCATGAAGCCCTGACCGTCGTAGTAGTTCACACCAACGAATTCGAACTTCAGGTCGACATCGCGGCTGAAGGTCCAGGTGGTGTTACGCGCCAGCATGTCGATCTCGCCGGAGGCCAGAGCGGTGAAGCGAGTTTTGCCGGTGGTCGGCACGAATTCAACGGCGGTCGAGTCGCCCAGTACAGCCGCAGCAACCGCGCGGCAGACAGCAACGTCAAAACCTTCCCATTCGCCATTGGCATTGGGCGCTGCAAAGCCGACCAGACCAGTGGTCACGCCGCAGTTCAGCTTGCCACGGGCCTTGACGTCGTCCAGCGTTCCCGCCGCAGCGGCACCGGCGGCCAGACCAGCAACAGTCAGCGCACCCAAAATTACCTTATTCTTCATGTTTACCTCTTCCTGATTGTCCGCCTATTTGGCGGCTCTTTTTGCCCGGCACCAGCCATGCCGGAGATAGGTGTTGAAACAGGATTTTCCCCGTTTCGCGACCAAGTGTGGTCGCATTCATCAACAAACGTCAAGTGCGTGATCAGGAATTTCGATGGCCGTATAGAGAACATTTCCATGGCCGCGAACGAATTTTGCGGCAACGTCGCGTTTTAGGTAATTAATTGCGCTAACAGGAAAAATCATAGAACCGCTTAGCGTGTAAAAACGCATGACGTTTCAGGTCTGCGGTGGCCTGGGCCTCTTCGTCCTGGCCCCATTGCTGCTCCTGCCACAGCTCATCCAGCCGGGACATCTCCCAGATCTGATCCGCCGGGCGCCAGCCCTTTGCCGCTGCGAACCCAAGGACCAAGGACCCGGACATCGCCACCAGATCATGGAAGGCCGCCAGCTGAAATGGTGTCATTTCATGGACTAAGCCGCGCAACCGTGCCAGTGCCTCGGGGTTTTGCGGTGCATGCAGAATCCCAGAACGCGGCTCCAGCCGGGCGCCGAGCGTTTCCGCTGCCCACTCCAGCGCCGGGTCCCAAATCTCAGCCTGACGCTGCACCAGCTCGGCCGGCATCTCCGCTCGGTAACACAAAAGATCGGAATCGCCGTAGTCCGACAGCATATCCGACACTTCGCCATGCTGATGCGACACCTTGTCGATTGCAGCATTTGCAGAACGCGTTACCGGCATCGTTGACGGGTCGACTGATTCGGTCTGCGCCTCCCATTCCGCCGCAATTGCCTCGGCCATGTCGCGCCCCGGCACAGCAAGCGCAGCTTTTGCCGGAGTTTTTACGCGCCGCCCATCCAGTTCCACCGCAAACCCATCCTCGGTTTCGGCCACTGAGACGGTTTTCCAGAATCGTTTCTGTTTCCACTCGCTCATATCGTCAGTCTTTCCAGATGTGCTGCAACAGCGGCGCCAGATCGGCGAAGCTATCGATAATGTGATCCGCCCCCAGCTGGTCAGCGGGGTGAAATCCCCAGTTCACAGCGATAGTGCGCACGCCGGCAGCGCGCCCCATATCGATGTCAAAACTGGTGTCGCCAATCATCACGGTATGCTCAGGTAGTACCCCGGTCTCGTCCATCGCCCGCAGCACCATGGACGGATGCGGTTTGGACGGGTGGTGATCGGCACATTGCCGGGTCACGAAACACCGCAGATTATGCGACTCGATCAGCGCATCCAGCCCGCGTTGCGATTTGCCAGTGGCCACCCCCAACAGGTAGTGCGGCACTGCGTTCAGCTCCGTCAGCACCTCCGCCGCACCGGGGTAGAGCGGCGAATGCCCGGCGCCTGCAGCCAACCGGGCGGATTTATAGGCTGACTTGTAGCCCTCGACCAGCTCTGTCTGAACACTGGCACCCAGCGTCGGGGCCAGTTCGGCAATCGCCAAGGGCAGCGACAGGCCAACGATCGACAAAATTTCTGCCCGGCTCGGCGCAGCCAGTCCGACTCCGTCAAAGGCAGCCGCCATCGCTGAGGTGATGGCACCCTGGCTGTCCGCTAGGGTGCCATCCACATCGAACAGGATCAGGCGCAGATCATCGCTCATCTGTGCAGCCCCTTATTGCAGGCTCTCAAACGGATCTTCTGCCGCCAGATCTTCGGACCAGCCAAAGGTGTCCCAGCTGTCCTTCATGTGATCGGGCAAGGGTGCTGTAATCGAGAGCGGTTTTTTCGTGGTCGGATGCTCAAACGCCATGCGGCGGCAGTGCAGATGCAGCTTCTTGGAGATAATCCCCCCGAGCTGCGCGCCCCAGCCATCGCCGAGGTTTTCCTGACTGGAGCCACCGTATTTGCCGTCACCCGCAATCGGGTGGCCAATCTCGGCCATATGCGCACGCAGCTGATGGGTGCGGCCGGTGATCGGCTCCATCGCAACCCAGGCCGCGCGGCTGGCCACACGGTAGAGCGTGGCATAATGGGTGTGCGAGCGTTTGGCGCCGGGTGTGCTGTCCACCTCATTGGAATGGATGGCGATCATTTTCTCGCCCTCGCCCGATTTGCCGTGACCCGGCGCCTTCACCAGCCCGCATTTGATTTCGCCTAGATAGGGCGTCGGCACACCGGCCACCAGCGCCCAGTAGATCTTGCGCGTGGCACGGTGCCGGAAGGCTGCGGTCAACGACTGCGCCGCCTGACGGGTGCGCGCCAGCACCAGCACACCGGAGGTGTCCTTATCCAGACGATGCACCAGACGCGGCTTTTCCTCCGCATCGAACTGCAAGGCCGCACTCAGCCCGTCGACATGTTTGGTGGTGCCGCTGCCGCCCTGCACGGCAAGACCGGCGGGCTTGTTCAGCACGATGACGGCATCGTCCTTATAGATGACGCAGCCTCGGATCATCTTGGCGTCCGCTTCGGAAATCCGGTAGCTCGGCGCCTCTGCCGGTTTCAGATCGCTTGCGCCAAGCGGCGGGACACGCACCACCTGCCCAGCGGCGACGCGGCTGTTGGCCTTCACCCGGCCCCCATCCAGACGCAATTCGCCCTTGCGGCACATCTTCTCGATCCGCCCCTGGCTCACATGCGGGAACAGCCGCCGCAGCCAGCGGTCAATACGCTGGTCTGCATCGTCTTCACTGACGGTAATCATCTGTACGCCGCTCATGCGAACACTCCTCTGGCGGCCATCAGGCCGAAAAACAGCCCGCCGACCGACAGGCCCACAGACAACAGCACATAGAGCGCAGCCTGCCCGAAGGCGCCACGCTCGATCAGGGTGGCCGTCTCAAGCGAGAAGGCCGAAAACGTTGTGAAACCGCCCAGAAGGCCAGTCATCACAAATGGGCTCAGGTGGGTCAGCCCCTTATGGGCCGCCGTGACAACAAAAGCGCCCATCAGAAAGGAGCCGATCACATTCACCGTCAGGATCGCCACCGGAAATTCCCCCACCCCAAAGAGACGGGTGATCCCCAAACCGGCCAGATAGCGGCAGGCGGCACCGATCGCGCCGCCCAAAGCCACATATAGAACCGAAAAAACCATCAACGGTCTGTCGCCGGCTGGCGCTTGGATGTCAAGTTTTGCGCAAGCATGGCAGCATTGCGCAGCGACGCAAGCCCGTCACCTTTCCCAAAATACTCGCGCCGCAGGCACCGGCTTTGCCCAGCAAAGCCGGATCAGCAGTTCCGTTTGGCGCGCAGATTGGCGAAATACTCAGTCCGGCGCTTCAACTCGCGCTCGAACCCGCGCTCAACCGGCTGGTACAACACTGGACGTGGCACATCATCGGGGAAGTAGTTCTGCCCTGAAAATCCATCTGCGGCGTTGTGGTCGTAGTCATAACCCTCGCCGTAGCCCTGCGATTTCATCAGCTTGGTCGGCGCATTCAGGATATGTTTCGGCGGTGGGGCGCTGCCGGTCTGCTTCGCCAAGCGCCGCGCTGCCTTATAGGCCATGTAGCCAGCGTTGGTTTTGGGCGCGAGCGCGAGGTAGATCACCGCCTGCGCCAGCGCCAACTCGCCCTCCGGGCTGCCGAGCCGCTCATAAGTTTCCCAGGCCTGAATGCAGATGCCCTGCGCCTGCGGATCAGCCAGAGCGATATCCTCAACCGCCATCCGGGTCAGGCGGCGGGCCAGGTATCTGGGATCCTCGCCGCCCTCCAACATGCGGGCGAACCAATACAGTGCTGCATCCGGGTCCGATCCGCGCACGGATTTATGCAGCGCGGAAATCAGATTGTAATGCTCATCACCGGATTTGTCGTATTTTGCCGCGCGCCGCATCAGCCGTGCGGCCAGCGCCTCCCGCCCCAGCGGGCTGTCCACCTTCCAGGCGGCAATCTGTTCGATGAGGTTCAAGAGCGCCCGCCCATCCCCATCTGCCATTTCATGCAGCGCGTCCCGCGCATCCGGGGTCAGCGGTAAGGCGCGATCCAGTTCCTGCTCCGCCCTCTGTGTGAGTCGTTCCAGATCGACAAGGCTCAACCGCTCCAGCACCAAGACCTGCGCGCGGCTCAGCACAGCGGCGTTCAGCTCAAAACTCGGGTTCTCGGTCGTGGCCCCTACCAGGAGGATGGTGCCATCCTCCATATGCGGCAGGAACCCGTCCTGCTGGGCCTTATTGAAGCGATGGATCTCATCCACGAAGAGCAGCGTGCCCTGACCGTTCTGGCGACGGATCTTGGCCGCCTCGAACACTTTCTTCAGATCCGGCACGCCAGTGAAAATGGCTGAGATCTGCACGAAATGCAGATCCGTCTCCCGCGCCAAGAGCCGCGCAATGGTGGTCTTGCCCACACCGGGCGGCCCCCAGAAGATCAGTGACGAGAGCGATCCGGAGGCCAGCATCACCCCAAGCGGCGCCTCCTCACCAAGGACCTGCGCCTGACCGATTACCTCTGCCAGCGACTGCGGGCGCAGGCGATCCGCCAGCGGGCGGGTCACCTCCGACTGCGGGTCCCGGCGGGGGGCGGCATCGCCACTGTCAAAGAGATCCGCCATGATCAGAGCCGGTAGCGCAGCGACACACGCTGGCCCTGCCGGTTGAGATCAACCTTCATCCAGCGGCCGATCGTCGATAGAACCTCTGGCACATCTGATGGGGATTTGATCACGGCGTTGTTGATCCCGAGAATGATGTCTCCCGCGCGCAGACCGACGCGGCCGCCATAGGCGCCGGGGTCGGTAATCACCACCCCGTCAGAGGACATCGGCAGCTGGAAGCGCAGGATTGACTGCGGATTGATCCGCGCGACCGTCAGCCCCGGCAGCGGCGTGTTTTCATCAAGGCTGAGCGGATTGGCAGGTGGCTCATCCGGGGCGAGGATCATTTCCACCGTCAGCACCTCGCGTTCGCCTGTGCGCAGTCGGGTGACCTCAGCCGTGTCACCGAGGCCGATGACGGACATGCGGAACACCATCTCCGACGGGGAGTTCACCGCCTGCCCGGCCACGTCAAGGATCACATCGCCGACCTGAAACCCGGCCTTGGTGAACGGGCTGGCGGGGTGCAGTTCGGAAATCACCATCCCCTCCGGCAGGTCCATCCCCAGCGAGGCCGCCAGATCGGCATCCACCGGTTGCCCCATCATGCCAGCCCAGGGGCGTTGGAACTCCTCCGCCCCCTGATCGGCCTGCCGCATGAAGGCGCGCACCAGATTGGCAGGGATGGCAAAACCGATGCCGTTGGACCCACCGGAGCGGGTCACGATACGGGTGTTGATGCCGATCAGGCCACCATTCACATCAATGAGCGCGCCGCCGGAATTGCCGGGGTTAATCGGCGCATCTGTCTGAATGAAGTAGCCAATCCCCTCCCCCGTGGCCGCGCCGCTGCGCGCAAGGCCCGAGACAATGCCGCTGCTGACAGTCTGACCAACGCCGAAGGGATTGCCGATGGCCAGCGCCAGCTCGCCCACCTCAACCCCGTCGCTGTCGCGCAGCTCCAGATAGGGCAGGTTCTCGGCCTCTTCCAACTGCAAAATGGCAAGGTCACTGGCGCGATCCGCCAGCACCACCTGTGCTGCATATTCCCGCCGATCCGTGGTCACGACACGGATATCGGTGGCCATGCCCACAACATGGTAATTCGATACCACAATCCCATCCGCCGACAGGATCACGCCAGAGCCAAGCGAGTTCTGCACCCGCGGCTGGGGCTTGGACAACCCGCGAAAGAAATCATCAAAGAACGGGTCGTTCATAAAGGGCGTGCGGCGCTGTTCATGAACAATCTTGGCGTAGATATTGACCACTGCCGGGGCGGCCTCTTTCACCAGCGGCGCGAAGCCGAGGGAAATCTCTGCCTGATTCTGCGGTACACGGGTCTCTGCGAGCGCCTGTGTGGTGGGGATCTGAGTGGCCAGAAACAGGCCTGCGGCGGTCAGGATTGCGCGAAACATGACGACTCCGATTGTTCTTGTGAACAGGATATGCGGACCGGAGGCATCTTTTACAAGGTTGGATTTGCGGGGGAAAAACCCTGCATTTTCACCCACCCGCTTTCAGCCCCCGCGCGGAGTAGGAAAACGAAAAACCCCCGCCCTGTTGCCAGAGCGGGGGGTCAGGTCCGGTCAGATGACCGATCTGATTATTCGTCAGCAGCAGCTTCTGCTTCGGCGAGGCGTGCCTTGTCGGCGGCGCCTTTTGCATCGCGATCACGATCAACGAATTCGATGATCGCCATCGGTGCCATGTCGCCATAGCGGAAACCGGCTTTCAGGATACGGACATAGCCGCCCTGACGGTCTTTGTAGCGCGGGCCCAGAACCTCGAACAGCTTTGCGACGTCCTTGTCTTCCTTCAGCTTGGACGCGGCCTGACGACGAGCGTGCAGGTCGCCGCGCTTCGCCAGGGTGATCATCTTTTCGATGATCGGGCGCAGTTCTTTTGCTTTGGGAAGGGTTGTCTTGATCTGCTCGTGCTCGATCAGCGAGCCAGCCATGTTGGAGAACAGGGCCTTACGGTGCTCATGAGTACGGTTCAGGCGGCGGTAACCACGTGCGTGACGCATTTTGATAGTCCTTTGATCTGCGTTTTTGCTTTGTCAGGCTGCTGATGCGTGTCAGCGGCTCACCTTGGGGCGTGTGCCCTTGTCGTCCCCGGCAAGTCCGGGCATTTCGGGCGGCCTGTAAGCCGCCCAATCTTTTAGAAGCTATCTTCGAACTTCTTGGCCAGATCTTCGATGTTGTCCGGCGGCCAGTCCTCAACGTCCATGCCAAGGTGCAGACCCATGCCCGACAGCACTTCTTTGATCTCGTTCAGCGACTTGCGGCCGAAGTTCGGAGTGCGCAGCATTTCTGCTTCGGTCTTCTGGATGAGATCGCCGATGTAGACGATGTTGTCGTTCTTCAGGCAGTTGGCCGAACGCACGGACAGTTCCAGCTCGTCCACTTTCTTCAGGAGAAGCGGGTTGAACTCGAGACCGTCGTCATCGTCCTGACGGTTTGCCGATTCCGGCTCGTCGAAGTTGACGAAGATCGACAGCTGATCCTGCACGATACGGGCCGCATAAGCGACCGCGTCATCGGGCGTGATGGAGCCGTCTGTTTCGATCTTCATGGTCAGTTTGTCATAGTCCAGAACCTGACCTTCACGGGTCGGCTGAACGTCATAGGAGACCTTCTTGACCGGCGAGTAGATAGCGTCGATCGGGATCAGCCCGATGGGCGCATCTTCAGGCTTGTTCTTATCAGCAGAGACATAGCCCTTGCCGGTGTTGACGGTCAGTTCCATGAACAGATCCGCACCATCGTCGAGGTGGCAGATCACGTGCTCACGGTTCAGCACTTCGATGCCAGCGGATTCGGAGATGTCACCGGCGGTGACAACTGCGGGGCCTTTGGCATTGATCGAAAGACGCTTGGGGCCTTCGACTTCCATGCGCAGCGACACACCTTTCAGGTTCAGGATGATGTCGGTGACATCTTCGCGAACGCCGGCCACGCTGGAGAATTCATGCAGGACGTTGTCGATCTGCACGGAGGTGATGGCGGCGCCTTGCAGCGAGCTCATCAGGACGCGGCGCAGCGCGTTGCCCAGTGTCAGACCAAAGCCGCGCTCCAGCGGTTCAGCCACAACGGTGGCCTGGCGTGCGGGATCATTGCCCGGCTTCACGTCAAGCTGAGTCGGCTTGATCAGTTCAGCCCAATTCTTGTGGATCATGCGGTCCCTCCATTCCTGTCTATACCTCATGTCCGAAGGTACAGACGCCCGAGGTTTCAAATGGCGTACTGGGGCCTTGCAGAAATAGCAAAGCCCCAGCAAAAATCAGTGTCGCTTAGACGCGACGGCGCTTCGGCGGGCGGCAGCCGTTGTGCGCGATCGGGGTCACATCACGGATCGAGGTGATGTTGAAGCCGACTGCGGCCAGAGCGCGCAGTGCGGATTCACGGCCCGAACCGGGGCCCTGAACTTCGACTTCCAGGGTTTTAACGCCGTGTTCCTGCGCTTTTTTGCCTGCGTCTTCAGCAGCCATCTGAGCCGCATAAGGAGTCGATTTACGCGACCCTTTGAAGCCCATGGTGCCTGCGGAGGACCAGGAAATCGCATTGCCTTGCACGTCCGAGATCAGGATCTTGGTGTTGTTGAACGAGGAGTTCACATGTGCAACGCCGGAGGCGATGTTCTTGCGCTCTTTGCGCTTGGTACGAGTCTTATCGCGTGCCATTGATCAAACCCTCCCTTATTTCTTCTTACCAGCAATGGCCTTTGCGGGGCCTTTGCGAGTACGAGCGTTGGTGTGGGTACGCTGACCGCGAACGGGCAGGTTACGACGATGGCGCAGACCGCGGTAGCAGCCAAGGTCCATCAGACGCTTGATGTTCATCTGAACTTCACGGCGCAGGTCGCCTTCAACGGTGTAGTTGGCGTCGATGTGCTCACGCACAGCCAGAACTTCAGCGTCGGACAGCTCGTTTACACGACGGGTTGCGTCGATGCCTACGGCTTCGCAGATGGCTTCAGCAGAGGTCGTGCCAATGCCAGTGATATAGGTGAGGGCGATCGGTACCCGCTTTGCAGTCGGGATGTTTACGCCGGCAATACGTGCCACGTGTCACTTTCCTTTTCGTTGCGGTTCCGTAGCGCCGGAACCTTTTTTCACAACGCTTGACCTTGGCAGTGTCGCCCGATGGTCCAGCATTTCGAGGTGGTCAGGGCGGCAGAAATTGCACGCACCTGTGATGATTCCCAGAAGGGATGGGGTTCCCTATGTGGAAATCGCACTATGGTCAACCCGTCGGCAAGACTGGGGCCGAAGTTTCCCCCAAGGTCAACCACCCGCAGCGCGATTTGTGTTGTTTTTCTGCCAGCGCGCGGGGAGCGCACAAAAAACGCCCCGGCCAGGGTGGCGCGGGGCGTTTTATCAATTCCGAAAGCATCGGGCGATCAGTCACCCATGATCCAGCCGAGGTTCTTGCGGACCTCTTCGATGGAAGCCAGACCATCGAGACGCTGAAGGTTGCCCTTGGCATAGTAGTAGCCGATCAGCGGCGAGGTCTTCTTGTAGTATTCCATCAGACGGGTGCGGAGGCTTTCCTCGTTATCGTCCGGGCGGCGCTTCTGGTTGGTGCCGCCGCAGTTGGTGCATTTGCCATCCTCGGGCCATGGCTTGGTCTCGTCGTGATAGACCTCACCGCAATCGCCGCAGGTGGACCGACCTGTGATGCGCGCGACCAATGCGGTGTCATCCACCTGCATTTCGATCACGGCATCCAGCTTTTGACCAGTTTCGCGCAGCAATTCTGCCAGCGCATCCGCCTGAGCGAGCGTGCGGGGGAAGCCGTCGAAGATAAAGCCGCCCTCGGCGCCCTCTTCGATCTTCTCGCGGATCAGACCAATGACGATCCGATCGGTGACCAGTTCACCCCGGGCAATGACCGCAGCAACCCGCTGGCCCATCTCGCTGCCCGACGCCTGCGCATCGCGCAGCATGTCGCCGGTGCTCAGCTGAACCATATTGCGTGATTCAACCAGATAGCGTGCTTGAGTTCCCTTGCCCGCGCCGGGCGGGCCCAGAAGAATAATATTGCTCATCGGCGTGCAGGTCCCCGTCGTGTCCGTTTCTTATTCCGACCGCGCAGCTGGCTCTTTTCAATGAGACCTTCGTATTGATGCGCAAGCAGATGGCTTTGTGCCTGTTGAATGGTGTCCATCACAACAGAAACCACAATCAACACGGAGGTACCGCCAAAGTAAACCGGGATTGCAAGCTGACCGCGCAGGATTTCCGGCAGTAGACAGACAGCAGCCAGATAGGCAGAGCCCAGGACCAGCACGCGGTTGACCACATATTCGAGGTACTCAGCGGTCTTCTTACCGGGGCGGATGCCGGGAACAAAACCATTCTGGTTCTTCAGATTGGTCGCCACCTCGTCCGGTTTGAAGGATACGTTGAAGGTGTAGAAATAGGCAAAGAACACGATCATGCCGACGAAGAACAGCAGGTAGAGCGGCTGACCGGGGCCGAAGTTGGCCAAGAGCCAAGACATGATCGGGCCGCTGGTTGCATTCGAGGAGAAGGTCGAGATGGTCACCGGCAGCAGCAACAGGGACGAAGCGAAGATCGCCGGAATCACGCCTGCTGGGTTCACTTTCACAGGTAGGTGGCTGGAGCCACCGTCATAGACCTTCATGCCAACCTGACGGCGCGGGTACTGGATATGGATCTTGCGCAGGGCGCGCTCCATGAACACCACGAACATAATGATGGCAATCATCATCAGGATCACTGCGATGATCACCGCGGGGCTGATCGCACCCGAACGACCGGAGGCCAGGAACTGTGCAATTGCGGCGGGCACCTCGGCGATGATGCCAACGAAGATGATCAGGGAGATACCATTACCGATGCCGCGCTGGGTGATCTGCTCGCCCAGCCACATCAGGAACATGGTGCCGCCCACCAGCGTGATCATGCAGGCGAGGCGGAAATACATGCCCGGGTCTGTCGCCAGATCGCCCGATTCGAGCGAGACC
>NC_023137.1:0-12500 GCF_000511385.1 Phaeobacter gallaeciensis DSM 26640 | reverse complement strand
GAAACCAACCCCAAACCCACCAAAACACACCCGCAAACCACCCCAGACCCAACTTACCCACAGACTCAACACACATATCCACAGACGCAACAATCACACAAACAAGCCAACCAACCAAAATCACCGAAAAACAAACAACACAGGTTCGTCTGGACGGTGTCGCCAAAGGCTAGACGAACCGCAGGCGTCCCCCTCCTCTCATCATAGTATATAAAGACCGAACTGGGCGGTGATCGGGGCACACTAAAGGTCACAACCCGCTCCGTATAAAATGAGCCATGCTTTCGAACTGCAAACGCCGCCCCCCTGGAAGGGGCGCGGCGCCTGGCCCAACAGATATAGGACCAAAGGTTCGGTTCTGGCGGGAGACCCCGCCCCGGTGGGGCACGGTCCGTCTGGTGTTACTGGAGTTGCGCCCAGAACAGTTCCAGATGACGCGAGACGATGTCCTGAAATCGGCCATCAGCCTTGAGCGCCTTCAGGCCTGCGTTGATGCGATAGAGATGCGAGGTGCCGCGCCAGTGGCGTTTGGAAATCACCACATGCAGGCCTTCCTCGGAGAGTGGGCGCTCCAGAGGGATCACCTGATCACGCAACCCTTCTGAGATCAGCGTGTTCGCCCCAAGGAAAAGGTTCAGGGATACCGCATCCACCTCTCGCGCCATCAGCTTGCGAAAGCAGGCGCCGGGATCCGCGGCCTGAACCAGCGTGACCTTCCCCTCGCTCAACCAGCGACGATCGCCGCGATCAAGGTCATGGGTGTAGTATCCTTCTGGACGGCACAGGGTCTTGCCCAGCATATCGGCGTCGCTGTCAAAGGCGAAGGCGGTATCCGCCCGCACGAAGACCATAATCGGGATGGTCATCAGCGGCTCCGAGAAATGGAAGTTCACGCAGCGCTCGTCTGTTGGGTTTGCTGCACAATCCGGCTTCAGCCAGGGGAACCCCATATCGAACTGTTTTTCGTCCAACATCGGGAACAGATGTTTCGACCAATCCTGTTCCCAGGTGATCGAATAGGACACAGGCGCCGGGGTCAGTTCAAGCGCGGCATTGATCAGTTCTGTCACCATCCCCTGACCGGGCAGCGTCTGATCAGTGAACGGGGCAAAGCCACCACCGGTCAGCAGCTTCATCTCCGCATCATCCTTGCGCAGCGGCGTCGCATCGGGGGCGGAAGCCTGCTGTGCGCAGGGGATGTGCAGGGTTTTACCGGGGATGACGCTCGGGCCCTCCAGCACGTGCTGGTTGCTATAGTAGATCAACGTCCAGCGGCTGCGGTCACTATAGTGGGTTTCGGCAATCGAGAAGAGTGTGTCGCCGGGCTGTACCCGGTAATCGACATTGCAGATAGCCTGCGCCGCGCGTGGCGCGATACCGATGGCCAGCAGCAGCGCAGTAGCTGCCGTTGCGAGATGTTTCAACATGGCGCCCTCCCTCAGAAGCCGGCCCAGATCCTGGCCATGTGATCCTCGATAATCGCCTGATACTGACCATTGTCGCGAATATTGCGCAGACCGGTATTGATCATGGTCAGCATGTCATCAGCCTGTGGATGGGTTTTATGCACCACCACATGGATACCCAGCACTGAGAGCGGCAGTGGCAGCACCTCAAACTGATCAAGCAGATCATTTTCTTTCATCACGCTGCGACCGGTGAATTCATTGATCGCGACGGCATCCGCCTCACCGCGGGCGACCATCTCGAAACAATCGGCAACCTTATGCGGCTGCTTCAGCGTGATCTTCTTCTCCTCCATCCAGCGCCGGCCATGGCCGTCCAGATCGAAGGTCAGATAACCCGCCGGGCGGCAAAGTGTCTTGCCCTCAATGTCGGCGTCCGTCTCAAAGGTGAAGGGGCGCGATTTATCAACGAAGAGCAGCATCAGCGTCTCAAACATCGGGTCGGAGAACAGGAAGTTCACGCAGCGATAGCTCTCCGGCATCGTGTCGCAATCCGGGCGATACCAGGGGAAGCCCAGATCCAGGAGCGCGTTCGACAACAGCGGATCAAAGTGGGAGGCCCAGTCGTCGACCCAGTGGATGGCAAAGCCCTGCGCCGGAGCGGCATCGGTCATCGCCGCATTCACCACTTCGGTGATCAGCCCGCCATTGTGGGCGGTCTTAGAGGTGAAGGGCGCATAGTCATCCCCGGTCAGCAGGTTGATCTTACTGCGCACGGCGGCGGTGCCTGGCTGCACCTTGACCGGCGCCGCGACCACCGGTTGCGCCTCCGCAACCGCCTTGCCACCGGGCAGCCCTGTCGGCAGACCATTCAGGCAGGCCATCGTTAGTTCCATGCCGACACGGATCGCATCCGGGCGCGGGCCAATCGCGTCGATGTTGCGGCTGTGGATCGCGCTCCACATGCCCACATCCTTGTAGAGCCGATCAGCAATCAGCGACAGGCTGTCCCCCGGGCGTACTTTATATGTGCCACCACAGGTTTCTGCGGCCAATGGCGTGGCGAACAAGCCGGTAACGCAACAAAGCGCCGCGATCAGGTGTTTTCTCATGATGTCCCTCTTGGGTTTAACTCGGGCGTCTCGCGCCGATCGTCAGCGCCGCCTCTTTTGTCTTAGAACGGTTGGAAAGCTTATCTTTTGGCGCTCGACCTCGTATCGGCTGAGCGCATAGGCGCACGCAGCAGTACCGGCTCGGTGCTGGCGCTACTGACCGACGAACAGCGCCAGAATGGTTGCGGTATCGACGCGCCCGTCCACCCCGATCAGCGCCGCAGGCACGGTGATGGTCTCACTGCGATAGGCATCATTTACCATTTGATCGATATAGGCAGGTGATTGTCCCTGCCCCACGGCCCGCAGCACAAGGCTATACAGCGCGGTATGGGCCTGCGCTGCCGGGGGGGCGGGCTGTGCTGCTTCCGCTGATGGAGTCGCCGCACTGCCACGCCGCAGTGCCGCCAGCGTTCCCGCAGTCATCTGCGCAACCATGGCGTCTTCGGCACTGAGCGGAGCGGCGGTTTCGACTGCAGCCGTTAGCAGTTCCTCAGCCGCGGCACGCTCAGTGGGCGTGGCACTTGGATCCAAACCCGCCAGTGCCTGCGGCGTCAGTAGCCGAGCCACACGTGGCTGATCACCAGCCGTATCGGCGGTCTCATCAGGCCCAAACTGTAACACCGCAAGACCCACGGCAAAGAACCCCAGTACGGCAGCTGCGGCCCCCAGTTTCACGATCGGCGACACCCGGGCCAGAAGACGGCCGGGAGCAGGCTTGCGCCCGCCAGGCTTCCGGGTTTCAGCTTTGAATGACCCTGCAGCCCGTTTATTGATTTCCGGTTTGATGTCAGACCGATCCTCCGCAACGGAAGTTACCGCCGCAATATTCGCCTTAGCGCGGGAGTTTCCCGCCTGAGGCGAGCGAAGCGTACTGCTGCTAGAGGAAATAACACCATCAATCTGGACCGAGCGCACCGGACGGTCACCGATATCAGCGCCATCCGTTCGGGTGTCACTGTCTTTTTTAACGCTCAACATCGGCCCACATTACCCCCCGGCTGCTCCGAAAATCGCGGTCGAGCCGCGTTTTGTTAACCGATTCTTAACGTTCGAGTGATTCTGCGTCAACATTCTGCGGCGGAATGGTAAACCTCTACATGATTTGCTGCGTGAAGGCCCATGTTGAGAGGCCAACCGGGCAATTCCTCAATATACAGAACCGAAGAGGTTGGCGTGCGCATGCCGACCCTATCGGTCGCACGCGCATGCGCCGCACGGATCATCGCGTGCACCAGATGCAATCATGAGAAGAGTTATGTGCGAGAAAATCGCAAAGCGACCTAAACCGGTGCCAGGTCGCGCCGACCAAAACCTCAGCGCCATCACCAGCTCAAGTGAACCGTCGCGGGCAGATAGGCGCGGGCAGCAACAACAGGCTGCCCGCGATGGAAATCAAAAATCCAAGTTTTCGACGCTCAGGGCGTTTTTCTGGATGAACTCACGGCGAGGTTCGACGACGTCACCCATCAGCTTGGTGAAGAGGTCATCCGCCTCGACCATGTCTTCGACCCGGACCTGCAACAGGGTGCGCGCATCGGGATCGAGCGTGGTCTCCCACAGCTGATCCGGGTTCATCTCACCCAGACCTTTGTAACGCTGCAGCGCCAGACCTTTTTCGCCTTCTTCGAGGATGGCTTTCAACAGACCAAGCGGGCCGTGAATCGCCTGGCTGCGGTCGCGCCGGACGAGAGTTGCCGCAGCCCCGTAGATCTCCTGCAAGCTATTGGTAAAGCTTCCGGTTTTCCGGGCCTCGCCGGACCGCAGCATCGGGCCGTCCAAAGTGCGCAGCTCCTCAACCCCGCGCAGGATTCGTGACAGGCGAATGCCGTGATCCTGTGTGATCCGCCCACGCCAGCCGCGTTCATATTCCAACGCAATCAGGTCCAGACGCTGCGCCACCTTATCAGCGACACCCTGCAGATCAGCATCAACAGCACCGGGCACAAAGGCGCCGGCAACCGCGGCCTGCTCCAGAATATGACGCGGGTAGTGGGTGGGGAAGGCGTCCAGAACACGCTTGAGCTGACGCGCCTCATCGACAACACGGGCAAGATCCTGGCCAACCAGCTCCTCGCCGCTGCCCAGTTTCAGCACTGCCCCGTCAACGCCCTGATTGATCAGATATTCATCAAGAGCCGCCTGATCCTTGAGGTAGACCTCCGATTTGCCGCGCGACACCTTATAAAGGGGCGGCTGCGCAATATAGAGATACCCGCCTTCGATCAGCTCCGGCATCTGGCGATAGAAGAACGTGAGCAAAAGGGTTCGGATATGCGCGCCGTCGACGTCAGCATCAGTCATGATGACGATCTTATGGTAGCGCAGCTTTTCGATGTTGAATTCATCCCGACCAATGCCGGTGCCCAGAGCCATCACCAGGTTGCCAATTTCCTGACTGCCAAGCATCCGGTCGAAACGCGCACGCTCCACGTTCAGAATCTTACCTCGCAGAGGCAGGATCGCTTGTGTCATCCGATCGCGCCCGGTCTGGGCGGAGCCACCGGCGGAATCACCCTCGACCAGGAAAACTTCGGTTTTGGAGGGATCTTTCTCCGAGCAGTCTTTCAGCTTGCCTGCGAGATAGTTCACATCCATCGCCGTCTTGCGGCGGGTCAGTTCGCGCGCCTTGCGGGCGGCCTCCCGTGCGAGGGCGGCTTCGATAATCTTGCCGACGATCTGCTTGGCCTGATTTGGGTTCTCCTCAAACCATTCTGCCAGTTTCTCGTTGACCAGGCTTTCGACCACCGGTCGCACTTCAGAGGAGACCAGTTTATCCTTGGTCTGGCTAGAGAATTTCGGATCCGGCACCTTCACGGACAATACGCAGGTCAGCCCCTCACGGGCGTCATCCCCGGTGAAGGAGACCTTCTCCTTCTTGGCGATGCCGGAGGATTGCGCATAGTTGTTAATGGTCCGGGTCAGCGCACCGCGAAAGCCGGCAACATGGGTGCCACCATCCCGCTGCGGGATGTTGTTGGTAAAGGGTAGTACGGTTTCGTGATAGCTGTCGTTCCACCACATTGCGACCTCAACACCGATGTCGTCCTTATCGCCGGTGATATAGATCGGCACCTCCATAACGGGTGACTTCGAGCGATCAAGATATTTGACGAATTCCTTGACGCCGCCCTCATAGAACAGCTCCACTTCCAGCCGTTCGGCCGGGCGCTCGTCAATCAGGATGATCCGTACGCCTGAGTTCAAGAATGCCAACTCCCGGAGCCGTTTTTCCAGCGTCTCGAATGAGTATTCGAGGTTGGAGAACGTATCGGTGGACGCGAGAAAGCGTACCTCGGTACCGGTCTGATCGCCACATTCGCCAACAACTTTCAGGTGTTCAGCCGTATCGCCACGCTCAAATCGCGCAACGTGTTCCTTGCCATCGCGCCAGATGCGCAATTCCAGCCAATCTGACAGCGCGTTCACCACAGAAACGCCCACGCCGTGAAGGCCGCCGGAAACCTTGTAGGAGTTGCTGTCGAACTTACCACCGGCATGCAGCTGGGTCATGATGACCTCGGCCGCTGAAACGCCTTCTTCTTCATGAATCCCAACCGGAATTCCGCGCCCGTTGTCGTTCACCGAAACGCTGGAATCGGCGTGAATTTTCACGACCACCCGGTCCGCGTGACCGGCCAGCGCCTCGTCGATGCCATTGTCGACAACCTCATACACCATATGGTGCAGCCCCGACCCATCGTCGGTGTCCCCGATATACATGCCTGGGCGTTTGCGAACCGCCTCCAAGCCTTTGAGAACCTTGATGGAATCCGCGCCATAATCTGCGGGGGCCTGCTCGTTTCCGGACATTCACATCTTCCTGTCTTTGCTTCAGGATTTTATACGAAGTCTGGCCGGGAATGTCACGCGCAAGCCCCTTTTTTTCTTGGTGGAATCAGGCTGCTCTGGCGCCCAGGTCCGCGACCTTGCGCTGCCAGGAAAAGACGGTCTTCTCCGCAGCATCTGTCGCCGGTGCAAAAGATGAGAAACGCGTCGGTTTGATCCCGACGAATCCCAGGATCTGGCTGCTGATAATCCGCTTGATCGCGTTGCCATAGATCAGCCGCAGCCAGAGCGCAGGCGTGTCAGACGTCAGCAGAACCCGTGCCGTCTTGCCGGTGAGCATCGGTGCAGGCAGCCCCATGACATTGACGTTTCGCGTATCAAATGCGCGGCCCGGCAAGAGTGCGCGGTCAAAGACGCCTTTCAGCTTTGCCGGTATCGCCCCCCACCACATAGGTGTCGCCATCACAATGTGATCAGCCCACTCCAGATCGGTGAGAAAATCCGCGAGATCCGGCTCCAGAGGTTTCACATTCTGATACCCCGCCTGCCCGTAGTCGATATCAAATTGCATGGTCGGCAGATCATGGTAGCGTACCTGATGGCCGCCTGCCTCTGCCGCCGTTTGATAGGTCTGACAAAGCGACTGGGACAGCGAACTGGGCGCCGGGTGACCATTGAGGATGATGATTTTTCGCGTGGACATGGGGACCTCCGAATCGTAAAAGTGACTGAGGTCAATTTATTCGGAAAATGACCGTGGTCAATAAGTTAATTGACCACGGTCACATTTGTGAGAGATCATCATGTCCCGCGCTCCGCAACAACGTCGACTGGAAACCCGCGCCCGCCTGCTTGAGGTGGCTGCCGCACAAATCACCGCATCGGGCTACAGCGGTTTGAGAGTAGAGGATGTGGTTGCAGAAGCCGGGGTCGCAAAGGGCACGTTGTTTTCGCATTTCGGCGACAAAAATGGCCTACTCGCCGCGGTGATCGGCCCCCGGATCATGGCGGTTTTGGATGAGACCGAAGCCTTGCCCGCGCCTCAGACGCTGGAGGAGTTGATTGACCGGCTGCTGCCTGTGGTCCAGTTCGTGGCGCAGGACCGGGTGATTTTCGACCTGCTGCTGCGCTACTCAGGCACCACGGGCACCGAAACCGATGCGGTCATCACACAGAGCTTTTTCCGCCAGATCTCTCTCTGGTCCGGATGGGTCACAGAGCTACAGGATAACAGCGCGCTGCGTCAGGATCAGCCGGCGAGTGTTCTGGCCGAGGGGATGCAGGCCTTTCTGAACCATATATTGGCCCTGTCATTCTGCGCCGCACATGATGCTCCCGGCAACTTCCGCGAGGAACTTCTGACCTATCTCAGCCCTTGGCTGGTGCTGCCATCCGGGACATAGGACCCGGTGCAGACCTCAAACGAAGGGGATCAGGCATCCCACTCCGATCAGCAGGCACCCCGACACGATATTGATCCGGCGCAGTGTCGCCGGGGATGTGATGTGCCAGCGCACCCGGTGGACCATACCAGCCATGCACAAGTTCCCCACCAGAGGCACCAGAAAGGACAGAACCACAATGGCGAGGATATCGAGGCGTGTGACAGCTGTCAGATCAAAGAACCCCGGGAGCACCCCCATGTAGAACAGGATCGCCTTCGGATTGCCCAGAATAACCGCGATACCGGCGATAAATCCGGCCCACAGTCCCGGACGGGTCAGCGCGCTGTTGGCCTCAATCCTGGCATCAGCGTGACGCAGCAACATGACGCCCATGAACAGAAACATCGCACTGGCGAACCAGCGCAACACCTCCATCAGGCCGGTGACCTCCGACACGATCCAGGATACGCCCGCCACCGCCACCAGCGGCCAGAGGATATCACCGCAAGCCACCCCCAAGGCCAGCGGCCAGGCCGCGGGAAAGCCGCCCGACATCGCCCGCGCCATCACCGCAAGCCAAACTGGCCCCGGCGTCAGAAACAACACAAACAACCCACCGGCATAGAGGGTCAGATCCCAGACAGACACGCTCATCCCGCCACCACTTCGGAGCCCGCGGCACCGTCCTCAACGGTGAGCATCTGCGCCCTGCCTTGAAATTCATCGAACAATTCGGGGCCGGTGCCCGTCATCCAGGCCTGCGCCCCAAGCGTCACGATCTCTTGGTAGAGCGCGGCCCTGCGAGTCACATCCAGATGCGCCGAAACCTCGTCCAGCAGTAGGATCGGCGGCGCGCCACCTTCTGCGATCAACGCCCGCGCATTGGCAAGGATCAACGACACTAGTAGCGCCTTCTGCTCGCCGGTGGAACAATCGCGCGCGGGCACGCCCTTGGCTGCATAGGTGCCCAGCAAATCCGTGCGGTGCGGCCCCAGCAGGGTACGCCCTACCGCCAAATCGCGAAACCGTCCCTCCTCAAAGGCTTCCTGCAGATCTGCTGCAGTGTCCGGAAGCCCGCCGTCGGATTGGATCAGTTCCAGCTCAGCAGTGGGAAAGGCCGTTTCGGCAGCCTCCTGCGCCATGCGCAGGCGATCCACCGCAGCAGTACGCGCTGCGTGGATGCGATGGCCGCTCTCGGCCATCTGCGTTTCCAAGACCCGGTACCAGGCAGCATCGCGGATCTGTTCCTTCAGCAGGCGATTGCGTTCACGCATGGCCTTTTCATAGAGCAACGTCGCCTCGGCATGGCTGGGATCGAAACTCAGCACAATGCGGTCGAGGAACCGCCGCCGCCCTTCGGCCGCCTCGATCCACAGCCGATCCATCGCGGGGATCAGCCAGACCACGCGGCAAATCTGCCCCAGATCAATCTGGCTGGCGGCTTTATTGTCGATCTTGACCTGTCGCGCCTTGCCCGCCTCCGACCAGGTTTCCACCTCGTAGCTCTGCCGCGCGGCGGTCAGCTGGCCCTTCAGCTTCCAGCCAAGAGCCTCGGGCTGACGCGCCATATCAGCAGCGCTGGCACGGCGCAGACCGCGACCGGGGGAAAACAGCGACACCGCCTCAAGGATATTCGTCTTACCCGCGCCATTGGCACCGTGGATGGCCACAGGCCGACCGTCCAAATGCAAATCCGCCCGCAGATGCGAGCGGAAGTGCGACAGTGTCAGGGTCGTCAACGCCAGCATAAGGCGGGATCCCGTGTCATCTTTCCAAAAATACTCAAATCCCCCCGCCCGACGGACAGTTCAGCCGCCAATAGGAGCAAGCGCACCGTCCAGCAGATCAAACCCGCATCGGCATCACAACATAAACCGCGCTTTCGTCGCTGCCTTCCCGCATCAGGGTCGGGTCACCGGATGAATTGAACATGAAGACCGCATTTTCACGATCAACCTGATTGGCGATCTCCAGCAGATATTTGGCGTTGAAACCAATCTCCAGCCGTTCATCCCGGTAAGCCACCGCCAGCTCTTCCTCAGCCGCACCGCTGTCGGGTGCATTCACAGACAGGATCAGACGATCCTCATCCAGTTGCAGCTTCACCGCACGCGAGCGTTCGGAGGAAACTGTCGCAACCCTGTCCACAGCACGGGCAAATTCACCAGCGTCCACTTCCAGACGCCGAGTATTGCCAGCCGGAATCACGCGTGTGTAATCGGGGAAGGTGCCGTCGATCACCTTCGAGGTCAGGGTGATATTGGGCGTGGCAAAGCGCACTTTGGTTTCAGAGACAGAAACGGCAATGTCCATCTCATCGTCATCCAGCAGCTTACGCAGCTCGCCGACGGTTTTACGCGGCACGATCACACCGGGCATATCCTCGGCACCCATTGGCAGGTTTGCGTCAATCCGCGCCAGCCGATGGCCATCGGTGGCCACACAGCGCAGTGCCTTGCCCCCTTCGACACCATCAGCGACGTGCATATAAACACCGTTCAGATAGTAGCGTGTTTCCTCGGTGGAGATGGCGAACTTAGACTTGTCAAACAGCCGCTGCAAAACTGCTGCATTGGCGGTGAAGTTGGAATGATATTCGGAAGAGGCCATCACCGGAAAATCTTCACGCGGCAGGGTGGCCAGCGAGAAGTTGGAGCGACCTGCCTCCACTGTCAGGCGACCACTGGCGACATCTGCGGTCAGGGTGACCAGCGCGCCATCAGGCAGTTTGCGTACGATTTCGTGCAGCGTGGTGGCAGCAACGGTAGTGGCACCCGCGCGTTCAACCTGAGCCGGGGCCTTGTCGACCACCTCGATATCCAGATCGGTGGCGCGGAACTGAACAACGTCGCCTTCCGCCTCAATCAGCACATTTGCCAGGATCGGGATTGTATTGCGGCGCTCAACCACTGACTGGGCCTGAGCCACAGCTTTCAACAGGGTGCCGCGTTCGATGCTGATCTTCATGTCCCTAAGTCCTCTAACGTCTGGCCGGGAGAAGCAACGTAACGCTTTACCCCTTCGGCACAAGGCTTTTTATGGATTTGTCCAAGGGATTGTGCGCAGCGTCAAGGGCGGATGCCCCCTTGCCCGATTTATCCCCATTAAACGTGGCTCTCCGGCATGGTTTGCCTGCAACCTCCCGATTTGTGTCATCCCGCAATCCAAATAAACCCAGAGGGCAAAAGACCCCGGACTGGCCGGGGTCATGCGGGACTGTTGGGGATGCCGACTGACGGGATGTCAGAGCAAAATCTGCGGCAGACGCCGAAAGATGTCAGGCCTCCAGAGAGCGGCGCAGCATTTCGACATCTTCGGCGATCTGGCCGTCGATTGTCTTCAGCTCTTCGATGCGACGCACGCCGTGCATCACGGTGGTGTGGTCACGCCCACCAAACCGACGACCGATTTCCGGCAAGCTGCGACTGGTCAACTGCTTGCACAGATACATCGCCACCTGACGCGGACGTGCATAAGAACGCAGCCGCTTGGGGCCGATGATATCGGACATGCGGATGTTGTAATACTCGGACACCTTGCGCTGGATCTCTTCGACAGTGATCTTACGCTCAGACGCACGCAGAACATCCGCCAAACAGTCCTGGGTCAGCTCCATGTCGATTTCACGTCCCACGAGGGAGGCAAAGGCAAACAGACGGGTCAGCGCGCCTTCGAGAACACGAACATTGGTCGAGATCCGATGCGCCAGAAATTCCAAGACGCCATCGGCAATCCGCAGATCCGGGTAGGTCTGCATCTGCTGCGCCACTTTGGACTGCAGGATGCCCAGACGCAGCTCATAATCCGTTGGGTGCAGATCGACGACCAGACCACATTGCAGACGTGACCGAACACGGTCTTCCAGATCCTTGATCTCCCCCGGAGCGCGATCGGCGGAAATGATGATCTGCTTGTTCTGATCCACCAACGCGTTGAAGGTATGGAAGAACTCTTCTTGGGTGCTGTCCTTGCCGGCGATAAACTGAACGTCGTCGACCATTAGCACATCCACGGAGCGGAACAGATGTTTGAAATCCATCATCTTGCGTTCGCGCAGAGCCTGCACAAAGCGGTACATGAACTGTTCCGCAGAGAGATAGAGCACATTCAGTTCGGGATTGCGGGCTGTCAGCTCCCACGCAATCGCGTGCATCAGGTGCGTCTTACCCAGACCAACCCCGCCATAAAGCACCAGAGGGTTGAAAGTCACCGGCCCACCTTCAGCGACGCGACGCGCAGCAGCATGCGCAAGCTCGTTGGGCTTGCCCACAACAAAGCTATCGAAGGTGAACCGCGGATCCAGCGGCGCGGCCTGCAAGGTCTCGCCCTGATCCTTCGGCGCAGCGCCGTGACCTGTGGTAGTGCGAGCACGTGGCAGATCGGTCAGCGCCTCATCATCCAGATCAAGCGGCAGGTCATCAGCAGCACCTGCAGAGTCAACAGCGGCCGGTCGTGCGGCTGTATTGGCTGCAACTCTAAAGGCCAGCCGCTGCACCGGTTCACCGGACATGTTCAGTTCATGCAGGATCAGGTCAGCAAAGTTCTGGCTGACGTAATTGCCCATGAAGTTTGTCGGCACGTTGAAGATGGCAACACCATTCTCCACGCAGGTAAACTCCAGAGGTTCGATCCAAGTCGTAAAGTTATTTTGCCCCACGGTCTTCAACAAACGCTGTCTCAACCGGCCCCAATTCTCTTCCGTCATTCTGCGCCTCACGCGTCCCAATAGCATCGGCCCTTATTTGGCCTCTTGTTTCATCCCCAGCCTGGCCCAATCTCCAGACGACGTTCACGCACAGCGGATGTGT